>JASLCO010000002.1 GCA_030146505.1 Moraxellaceae bacterium | reverse complement strand
CCGTCCTGACACAAGCCATCGGGTTCGCGGCTGAAGCCGCTCCTACGGAATTTAGCAGTGCGCCTGCGCGGAAATGCCCTCTCAATAATCAAACTTCAGTTCTCCCGTGACCGTGCGCCCCTGATAAGGGTGGTACTGGAAGTAAGTCTTGTTGGCGAGATTGTCCACACCCAGCGAGGTCAGGAACTGGCGGTTGATGCGGTAATTCAGCTTGGCATCAAGCACGGTGTAGCTGGCAAAACCCAGATACGTATCAGGATTGGTATCGGTATTGTCCAGGGTGGCGTACTGGCGACCGCTGTAACGTCCGGCCAGGCTGTAATCCAGCTTTCCAGTCTGGCGGAAAGTGCCCACCAGCTTGGCGCGCCACAGGGGCAGACGGTAATTGGTCTTGCCCACATATTCAGGATGATCCGCATCTTCCAGAATCTCTGAACGGGCATAGGTCACGCTGCCGGACAGATCAAAACGCGGCAGGAAAACATCTTCACCCTGCCAGGCCAACTCGGCGCCACGCGTGCGGATTTTCCCCACATTGACGAAATAGCTCGTAGTACCCCCAAGCGCCGGCACGGTCTGCTTTATCAGGGCATCTTCATTGTCTTCATTGAAGACCGTGGCACGCAGCAGGCCGGAAGCCAGCTGGTATTCCGCATTGAATTCCGAAGCCAGCACTTTTTCCGGCTTGAGATCGGGATTGTTGTAGACCACATTATTCGCGCCATTGGGCAGTGAACCCTGATACAGCTCGGCCACGGTGGGCAGGCGATAGGCTCGGCCCAGCGAGGCACGCAGGGTGAGATCGTCCTGCGGGCGATAAACCAGTGCGGCCTTGGGTGAGGTGAAGGCCTCGTCGCGATCCGAAAAATGCTGCGTGGTATTGCTGCTGGACACTGTGCCATTGCTGGCACTCCACCACTCCTGGCGCAGCCCCAGCACCGCCTGCCACTGCGGCGCAAACTGCCAGGCATCCTGCAGATACACCGCCTGTGTCCGGGTTTCACCGGCAAAGGCTGAAGCACGAGAGCCGCTGTCGTCATTCATCCAGTCAGCAATATTCAGCACCAGGGTATCCAGCGTGTACTGGTCCAGGTGATAACCAAAACTCAAGGCATGAGAGATATCGGCCGGATGCCATACGCCACGCAGGTCCAGGGTTTTCCAGCCCGTACCGTCCATGCGCGTCAGCGTGCCGTTGCTGCTGTTGTTGGCGGCCTGCACACGGGATTCGTCGCTGCCGTAGTCATAGAGGCTGGCCACGGCTTCCCAGCTCCAGTCGGCATTGCTGCCCTGCCAGGCCAGCGCATGCAGCCAGTGCTCCGCCTCCTGCTGCTGCAGGCGGAAACTGCTGGCCGGAATGCTGTAGGAAATGCCATTGATGTTGTAAAGGCCGCTGTAGACCGGGTTGCCACTGCTGTCATGCAGATAGCTGTCATAGCTGATGTCGGAATCGTTCTGCCAGAGGCCGGCGGTATAGCTGAGCGTGCTCTCGCCAATGTCATACGCCAGCTTGAGCTTGAAATTGTCCTGCACAGTGTGGTCGATGCCGGTGGCACCAAGGATGAGCCGGTCATTGCCGAACATGTCCTTGTCAGGCACGGCGCCCGTGGCGGTATCCGTGGCTGCCATCGTTGCCGGCGCCTGGGCCGTGGCAAACCCCATGGGGTGGCCGTGGCTGTCGAGATGGTTGGCGCCCAGCCAGAGGGAAAATTTTCCGGAGCGCGTACCCAGTGCCGCCCCCAGCTGCGAGCCGGCATAGCTTGCGTCCGTGCCGTAAACCTCCAGCGCCTCGTGGAAACCCTGCACACTGGCATGGGCTTCAAATTTTTGCGGCATGCGCGTGCCGAGCAACACCACCGCACCCATGGCATTACCGGGATAAAGCGCGGAATACGGCCCGTAAATCACGTCCACGCGCTGCAACTCGGCCGGCGCCACCATGCTCCAGCGTGGCGTGTAGGTCGTATTGTCATTACCCAGCAGATTGGAGAGCAGCACATCGTCGGCGTAAACCAGGCCACGGGCGCCGAAACTGGAACTCGTGGTACGGGATGCCAGCGGGCTTGCGCGGTCGCCGATAAAGCGCTTGCGTACATCCAGCGCCGGCAGGTTCTTCAGCGCATCTTCCACGCCGGCGAGATTCACGCTCCGCTGCAACTGCGTGGCACTGAGGCCGGCACTGACCGCCGGGAGACCGGCCGGAACAGCCGGCGTCTCGCCCGGGCCGGCTGCCTCTGCCGTCACCACCACGGTGCCCAGCTCCGCAGCCTCTTCTTCGGCATGACTGATGGCCGCCGCCAGCAGAAGAAGGACGAAAGGCGGAAGAGAGGCAAAAGCACGCATGCAGGTTTCCTGGCAGCAGGGAATGAGGGACGGCGCGCATTATAAAAATCCGGACCGTCCATGGCCTGCGGCATAGTGTCGCAGTGACGGCGCACGCCTGTTCCGCACAGGGCAGACCTTGCCTGACCTGGCCTGTGCCTTCGGGTAGAATGGCCCCGCCACTTCAGATGTGGCTTTTGCCGTTTCAGGACCACAGGTTTCCCCGATGTCTGCCACCGCCATGCTTGCCCTGCTCCCCTCCCTTCCCGTGAAACCCGGCGACCGCCGCCATTTCGGCGCCCTCCACGGCGCCGGCCTTGCCCTCACCCTCGCCAGGGCAGCGCAACAGCACAGCGGGCCCCTGGTCGTGGTGACGGCGGATACGCAATCAGCCAACCGCCTGGAAGACGAGCTGGCCTTTTTCCTGGGCCACGACGAAAAGCAGGGCAGCGGCGGCAGTGAAATTCCGGTCCTGCATTTTGCCGACTGGGAAACCCTGCCCTATGACCAGTTCTCGCCGCATCAGGACATCGTCTCCGCCCGCCTGAAAGCGCTGGCGCAACTGCCCGTGCTGCAGCGCGGCATCGTGCTGGTTCCCGTCACCACCCTCGCGCACCGCATTGCGCCGCGCGGCTGGCTGGGCGGCCGTTCGCTCTCGCTGGCAGTGAAGCAGAAAGTCGATATCGCCGAGTTCCGCCGCCAGCTGGAAAGCGCCGGCTATGTGGCCGTGGATACGGTTTACGAGCATGGCGAATTTGCCGTGCGCGGCAGCCTGATCGATCTCTATCCCATGGGCACGGAAGCGCCGCTGCGCATCGAGCTGTTCGATGATGAAATCGAAACCCTGCGCCGCTTCGACGCCGAAACCCAGCGCACCATAGAAAGCGTGGAAAAACTGGAGCTGCTGCCCGCCAAGGAATTCCCGCTGGACAAAACCGCCATACGGCATTTCCGCGACGCCTGGGCCGGCACCTTCCTCGGCGATCCCAAGCGCGTGCCCCTGTATCAGGATGTGGTGAACGGCCTTGCCGCTTCCGGCATCGAGTATTACCTGCCGCTGTTTTTCGACGATACCGGCACGCTTTTCGATTATCTGCCCGCCAACAGCCTGCTCATGCTGGATGGCAATGCCAACGCGCAAATCAGCAATTTCTGGAAAGACATACAGGAGCGCTACGAAGACCGTCGTCACGACAGCACGCGGCCGCTGCTGGAGCCGGAAAAACTATTCCTGCGCGACAACGAACTTTTTTCCGGCATCAACCGCTTTCCGCGTGTGGACTGGCAGGCCGGCCCACTGGAAGAGCGTGCCGGCCAGAACAATTTGCCCTTCCTGCCACCACCGGCCCTGCCCGTGGATGCCAAAGCGGAACAGCCCCTGCGTGAACTGCTACAATTCCAGCAAAACCACAGCAGCACACGGCTACTGTTCTGTGCCGAAAGTGCCGGCCGCCGCGAAAGCCTGCTGGAGCTGCTGGGCCGCGCCGGTCTCAAGCCCAAAAGCGTAAACAGCTGGAGCGAGTTTCTGGCGGACAGCAGTAATGCACTGGCGATTACAGTGGCACCACTGGAGCAGGGCTTATGGCTGGGCACATCTGACCTCTTGCAGGGTGAAACGGGTGAAAATTTTGCGCTGATCGCCGAGTCCCAGCTCTTCGGCCAGCGCGTGATGCAGCGCCGTCGCCGCAAGGCCAGCAATCAGGATGTCTCCAGCGAGCTCGTCATCAAGAACCTGAGCGAGCTGAATGAAGGCGCACCGGTGGTGCATATCGATCACGGTGTCGGCCGCTATCAGGGGCTGGTGACGCTGGAAGTGGACGGCCAGGCGCAGGAATTCCTGCTGCTGGAATATGCCGACAGCGCCAAGCTCTATGTGCCCGTGGCCAGCCTGCATCTCATTGCCCGCTATTCCGGCGCCGACGATGCCATGGCGCCGCTGCACCGTCTCGGCACCGAGCAGTGGACCAAGGCCCGTCGCAAGGCGGCGGAGCAGGTGCGCGATACCGCCGCCGAACTGCTGAATATCTATGCACGCCGCGCTGCGCGCCCCGGCCATGCCTTCGGTTTCAGCGATGCCGATTACGCCCTGTTTGCCTCCGGCTTTCCTTTCGAGGAAACCGCCGACCAGGCCGCCGCCATCATTTCCACCATCACCGACCTGCGTGCACCCCGCCCCATGGATCGTCTGGTCTGCGGCGATGTGGGCTTCGGCAAAACCGAAGTCGCCATGCGCGCCGCCTTTGTGGCCGTGCAGGATGGCCGGCAAGTGGCCGTACTCGTGCCCACGACCCTGCTCGCACAACAGCATTACGAGAATTTCCGCGACCGCTTTGCCGACTGGGCAGTAAAGATAGAAGTGCTGTCCCGCTTCAAATCTGCCAAGGAGCAGAATGCGGCGCTCAAGGAAATGGCCGAGGGCAAGATCGACATCATCATAGGCACACACAAGCTGCTGCAGCCGGATGTCTCTTTCAGGAATCTCGGTCTCATCATCGTCGATGAAGAACACCGCTTCGGCGTGCGCCACAAGGAAGCACTGAAGAACCTGCGTGCTGAGGTGGACATGCTGACGCTGACGGCCACGCCGATTCCGCGCACCCTGAACATGGCCTTCTCCGGCATGCGCGATCTCTCCATCATCGCCACACCGCCGGCCAAGCGCCTGGCCGTGAAAACCTTTGTGCGTGAATCCAATCCTGCCGTGATCAAGGAAGCCATACTGCGCGAGCTCTTGCGTGGCGGCCAGGTGTATTACCTGCACAATGAAGTGGACAGCATCGAGAAAACCGCCGAAGAAATCCGCACGCTGGTGCCGGAGGCACGTATAGGCATTGCCCATGGCCAGATGCGCGAGCGCGAACTCGAGCAGGTAATGCAGCAGTTCTATCACAAGCAGTTCAATGTGCTGGTCTGCACCACCATCATTGAAACCGGCATCGATGTGCCCTCGGCGAATACCATCATCATGGACCGCGCCGACAAGCTCGGCCTGGCCCAGCTGCACCAGCTGCGTGGCCGTGTCGGCCGCTCGCATCACCAGGCCTATGCCTATCTGCTCACGCCGAATGTGAAAGCCATGACCGGCGATGCCGAGAAACGTCTGGAGGCCATTGCCCAGGCCGATGATCTGGGCGCCGGTTTCTCGCTGGCCAGCCACGATCTGGAAATCCGCGGCGCCGGTGAATTGCTGGGCGAGGAACAGAGCGGCAATATCAATACCGTGGGCTTCACCCTGTATATGGAAATGCTGGAGCGCGCCGTCAAGGCCATAAAATCCGGCAAGACGCCGAATCTGGATCAGCCACTGGCACTGGCCACGGAAGTGAATCTGCGTATCAGCGCCCTGATTCCGGATGAATACCTGCCGGATGTGCACAACCGCCTCATGCTCTACAAACGCATCAGCAATGCGAAAACGCAGGACGAGCTGGATGAAATGCAGGTGGAGATGATAGACCGCTTCGGGCTGTTACCCGACGCCGTAAAAAATCTGTTTGCGGTGACAGCGCTCAAGCTGGCTGCCGAGCAGATGGGCATCAGCAAGATAGACGCCGGCCCTTCCGGCGGCCGTCTGGAGTTTTCTTCAGAAACGAATGTGGACCCGATGCGTCTGGTGAAGCTGATACAGACCCAGCCCAGGCGCTACAAGCTGGAAGGGGCCGACCGCCTGCGCTTCATGCTGCCCAGCGACGATGCCGTGCAGCGTTTTGAAGTGGTGAATACGGTGCTGGCGGCGTTGCAGGGGTGAAACGTGAAACGGTGCGATGGTGCAGATACCGTCTTGACCGGTGTCCATAAAGTGGAGCCTCGGCCTCGTTTCATCGTCATTCCCGCCTGCGCGGGAATGACGGTTTGTTTCGCGCAGATAGCGCCAAGACATAAATACCGTCTTGCCTCGCAAGAGCGGGTTCAGCGCAGGAAAACCTGTATTTGCGAGATGAATACGCCTACGGCCATGCAGGCGGCAAAAGGAAAGGATTTGCCACTGCGCGGTGCCAGTCTTTGCAGCGGGCCGGCCGAGGTCATGCGCACGAAGACGGGATAACGCTCCAGATGGCGTGACAGCAGCATGAGTGCAGCCGCCACCAGGCTGGCAACCACAAAAACCTCCAGCACGGCGGCAACCGTGCTGGCCAGCCCCAGCGCCATGAGCATTTTTGCATCGGCCGCTCCCAGTTTTCCCAGGGCGTAGCCGGGCAAGGTCAGCACCATGGCCAGCCCCAGCGCAAGCCAGGCCTGGGCCATGCTGCCTCCCGTCATGCTTTGCCCGGTCCACACCAGCCAGAACGCGGCCACGGCCAGCATGCCCAGCGTGAGCCAGTTGGAAACGCGCAGGCGCTGCATGTCCTGCACGCCACAAATAGCAGCCCAGACAATCAGCACTATACTGAATGCGCCCGGCACGGTGATGCTTTCGCTCATGCCGGTTGCCCCGTGGAAAAAACAGGAATCCGCCGTGCCAGGGCCCGGCGAAAAAAAACGGAGAGGCAAAACATGCAGCGCAAACGTTCTTCAGGAAATCCGGTTTTGCATCGCCAGAAAGGTGCCGCCGCCATCGAGTTTGCCCTTGTTTTTGTGCTTGCCTTCACCGTGTTCTACGCCATGGTGAGCTATGCCTTTCCCCTGCTGATGCTGCAGACTTTCAACAGCGCCAGCGCGCAGGCGGTGCGTGCGGCCGTGAAGGCCGATCCGCTGGAAGACGATTACGCCGCCACCGTGGAAAGCCTGGCCACCGCCGAAGCGAACCAGCAACTCAGCTATCTGCCGCCCATGATACGCAGCCGCATCAATGTGACGGCAGGCATTGAAGACGGCACCCGCGTTACCGTGCGCATCGAATATCCCAACTACAACACCAATCCCGTCATTCCCGTCATCACCCTGCCGGGCATTGGCCAGGTTCCCAAGGTACCGGCCATGCTGGCAGCGGAATCCAGCCTCACACCCTGACATTTTCAGCGCCGCAGCAGGGCTGGCTGCTCCTGTATGTCTTTCAGCGTGACATCCATCACGCCCGGCTGCACACCGAGCAGGTTCAGCAGGGGAATGACCAGCGGATTGACGAGATCATTCAGGAGGCCATCCACCACAATCCCTTTGACCACATTGGTCAGCGGCGTCAGGTTCACGCCGATGGGGCCGGCCTTGAGATTCACGGTCAGCTTGTTGATGCTGGTGGCCAGTCCATTGCTGGACGACATGGTTTTCTTTTCCGGCAGGTCTTCTTTCTTGTTGGCAATATGGTACTGAAGTTCGCTCGTATTGCTGGCGCCCACCGTGGTGTCCAGGCCGATTTCCGCGGTCAGCAAAGGAATGGCCCCCACGCTCAAGCCCACCTCGGCAGCTCCCGTGCCACTGGTCTTGGTGAGTTTTACAGAGGCCAGTGCCGTGCGGCCGGCAATATCGATTTCCGTTGAAGCGGTAGCCAGCGTGCGGCAGCGGGCC
>JASLCO010000378.1 GCA_030146505.1 Moraxellaceae bacterium | reverse complement strand
CGTGGCGAGAAGGTGATCGATATCTGGGGTGGCAGCCGCGATCGCGAAGGCACGCCCTGGACGGCCGACACGCTTTCCCTGTCTTTCTCCACCACCAAGGGCATTGTTTCCACGCTGCTGCATATCCTCGCCAGCCGTGGCGAGTTGGAATACGACCGTCCTGTGGCCGATTACTGGCCCGCGTTCGCGCAAAACGGCAAGGCGACGATCACCGTGCGCCAGCTGCTTTGCCACGAAGCTGGCCTTTATCCCGTTCGCAGCCTGATTGCCGATGCTGCGGAAATGCGTGACTGGCCACATATGCTCAAGCTCATGGAAGAGGCGGCGCCGACGCATAGACCCGGCGAGCGTAATGGCTATCACGCACTGACCTATGGCTGGCTGGTGGGCGGGCTCGTGGAAAAGGTGGCGGGCAAGCCGCTGGGCCAAGTCCTGCGCGAAGAGTTGAGTGAACCTTTGCAACTGGATGGCTGTTTTATCGGCGTGCCGGAGGACGAACTGGGGCGCTGCGCCAAACTCATCGTGCCGGAAAAAAAGCCGCGTGATCCCTCGCAGCCCAAGCGCCCGAAAAAAACACCGCTGGCACAGCAGCTGATCGAATCCGGCCTGCGTCTTTCCGGTTTTGATCCGGATTCCACCCTGCAGGCCATGGTGCCGCATGGCATGGCGAAGTTTGACTGGAGTGCTCCGGAAACCGTGCAGGCCTGCATTCCCGGTGCAGGTGGCATGTTCAATGCGCGCTCGCTGGCAAAAATCTATGCGGCATTGGGCAATGGCGGCGAATTCGATGGTACGCGCCTGATGTCGGCCAATACCGTGCAGCAGATTGCACGTACGCAGAATACGGCGCGCGGTGCCGTGATTCCCCTGCCCATGCGCTGGCGCATGGGTTATCACCGTGTTTTCACCACCGGCCCGCGTACGCCGCATGCCTTTGGTCATTTCGGCTATGGCGGCTCCGGCGCCTGGTGTGATCCTTCGCGTGAGCTGGCCGTGGGCTATGTGGTGAATTACGGCATAGGCACGCCTTTCGGCGACATGCGTCTCTGGCAAATCAATACGGCGGCCATACGCGCCGTCGATTCCGTGCCGGAACTCATCCTGCAATGGCTGCGCGCCTGAAAAACCGTGCAATAAAAAAGCCCGCTTGATGCGGGCTTTTTTATTGCAGTGCCTAAAGCATCAGACCGTGATCACGCCCGCCAGATGCGGCTTGCCGGATTTGGCATCGCTGAGGCTGAAGCTGAAACCGCCCTTGGCCTGCGGCTCGGAGTTGAACGCCACTTTGGCGGGCAGCAGCACGGGCAGCTTGAACTGCACATCGACGGTGTAGCGGTCGGGCAGGCGGCCATCCAGTGCAGCCAGGCAACGGGCCTTGCTCCACATGCCATGGGCAATGGCGCGCGGGAAGCCGAAGAGCTTGGCGGTAAACGCATACATATGAATGGGATTGCGGTCGCCGGACACGGCGCCATAGCGGCGGCCGATATCACCAGGCACAACCCAGATCATATTCGATGAAGGCTTTGCGGCGGCCTGTTTGGCGGCGGCGGGCTTGCCTTCGCTGCCATTGCCACCTGCGCCACGACGCAGCATGGTGCTCACCGAGTCCCATACCACTTCGCTGCCGGAAGTCAGTGTGGTGACGATATCGAACTGCAGGCCTTTTTCATGCGGACGCAGATTGGCCACATGCACTTTCATGTCCAGCACTTCGGAGGCGCTGATGGGACGGTGCTGGGTGATGCTGTTCTGGATATGCACAAGACCCATGGCGGCAAAAGGAAAACCGGAATCGGTGATGATTTCCAGGTGCAGTGGGAAGGCCAGCACAAAAGGATAGGTGGCCGGCAGTGTTTCGCGCTGGGGAAAACCGCAGACACGGTTATAGGCAGCGAGATGGGCGCGGTCGATTTTCACTTCGCGCATCACCACGGACAGCGCCGGCAATTCCTTGCCGCTGCGGCCGCTGATGGCGCCCATCACCGCACGGGAATACAGCGTGGCTGTATTGGTGGGTGCAGAAAGTTCGCGAACGGACATTTCAATACTCCTGCTATGGGGTGAGGAAGTGAGAAGGTGAAAAAGTGAGAGGGGCGATGTTTTTTCACCTTCTCACTTCCTCACTTTTTACTTTCTCACGCTCCTATCAAGGACTGGCCGCAGACGCGAACAATATTGCCATTGAGGCCGGCAGAGGCGGGGCTGGCATACCAGGCAATGGTTTCAGCCACATCCACCGGCAGGCCGCCCTGGGACATGGAGTTCATGCGGCGGCCGGCTTCACGGATGGCGAAGGGAATGGCAGCCGTCATGGCGGTTTCGATAAAGCCCGGAGCCACGGCATTGATGGTGATGTTCTTGGGCGCCAGCACGGGAGCCATGGACTGCACCATGCCGATGACGCCGGCCTTGCTCATGCCGTAGTTGCTCTGGCCCATATTGCCGGCGATGCCGGAAATGGAAGAGACGCAGATGATGCGGCCATTTTCGTTGATCACGCCCTGGGCCAGCAGCTCGTCGTTGATGCGCTCTTCCGAGGAGAGATTGATATTGAGCACCATATTCCACTGCTGCTCGGTCATGTTCGCCAGGGTCTTGTCACGGGTCACGCCGGCATTGTGCACAACGATGTCCACGCCACCGTGGTTGGCTTTCAGATATTCAGCAATTTTCTGCGGTGCATCGGCAGCGGTGATGTCGCCGGCAAAAGCGGAACCGCCGATCAGGCTGGTGACGACTTTCAGATCGTCAGCCAGCTGGGGAATATCGAGGCCGACTACATGGGCGCCGTCACGGGCCAGCGTCTTGGCAATGGCTTCGCCGATGCCGCGCGAAGCGCCAGTGACAAGCGCGACCTTGCCGGCCAGCGGCTTGTTCCAGTCCAGCTTGGCCTGGGTTCCGGAAGCAGAAATGCGCACGACCTGTGCAGAAACATAAGCCGAACGCGGCGAGAGGAAAAAGCGCAAGCTTGATTCCAGCTGGTCTTCCGCACCCGGAGCCACATAAATCAGCTGTGCGGTACCGCCTTTTTTCACTTCCTTGCCCAGCGAACGCGTGAAGCCTTCGAGCGCGCGCTGTGCCGTGGCGTGACGCGGATTTTCAGCGGCTTCCGGCGGGGTGCCTATGACGATGAGGCGTGCACACTGGTCCACCTTGCGCATCACCGGATTGAAAAAGGCATAAACCTTGATGAGGTCGGCGCTGTCTTTCACACCGCTGGCATCGAATACCACGGCCTTGAATTTGACATCGCTCTCGGCGTTCACCGGTGCATTGTTCACGCTGGCGCCGATATTTTTCAGCACGCTGTTAACGGACTGGCTGATCTTGCCTTCAGTGGCGGCACCAAAGCGCACCGTGCCGCTGATGACCGGCGCACCGGCTTCATAGCGGTCCAGATTGACCGGCTGTGGCAGGCCGAGATTCTTGGCCAGCAGACGGCCAAGGGGGGAATTCGCGAACTGTGTATAACGGTCACTCATGATCAGGTCCTTCGCTAGGTGCGTACATCGTGGAGGCTTGCTGGCGTGCTGCCTCCAAGAGGAGAGGCAAGACACGGCCAGGGTGTTTCAAAGCAGGTGTTTCAAAGCGGCTGGTTGCAAAACCGGGTGTTGCAAAAGCAGGTTCAAGGCGCTGCAGGCGGGGAAGGCCGACACTCTAAGAAAAGAAAGCCCTGGAGGCTACCCTCCCTTCAATCGCCATACCTTGGTCATGCTGGAAACATGACAGCAAAGGATGACAGTCAAACACCCTACAAGAGCCTGCGAGTGGCTTCAAAACGGGCGGCAGGCTAACAAAAGCCGGTGGTAGCCACATTTGCTCCGGCGACATCCCAAGACCGCCTGGTCTGCCAATACCGCGTCTTTTTTCTATGTTAGGGTGCGCGCCATTGGAAAATCAGCCAGGAGTACCCGTCATGACCACGCTTCGCCGTGTCGCCATCATTGGTGGCAACCGCATTCCCTTTGCCCGTTCCAACGGCGCCTATGCCTCTGCCTCCAATATCGACATGCTGACCGCTGCACTGGACGGTCTTGTGAGTCGCTACAAGCTGGAAGGCGAGCGTCTGGGTGAAGTGGCCGCCGGTGCTGTTCTCAAGCTGTCGCGTGACTTCAACATGACCCGCGAAGCCGTGCTCAACACCAAGCTGGCGCCCGAAACCCCGGCCTGTGACATGCAGCAAGCTTGCGGCACCGGCCTCCAGGCCATCAACTACATCGCCAACAAGATTGCTACCGGCCAGATCGAAGCCGGCATCGGCGGCGGTGTGGATACTACTTCCGATGCCCCCATCGGTGTGGGTGAAGGCTTGCGCCAGTTCATGCTCAACCTGAACCGTGCCAAGGACAACAAGCAGCGTCTGGCTGCCCTCGCCAAGTTCCGTCCGGGTATGGTCGGTCTTGAAATTCCTGCCAATGGCGAGCCGCGCACCGGTCTTTCCATGGGCGAGCACCAGGCCATTACCACGGCCGAGTGGGCCATCACCCGTGAAGCCCAGGATGAGCTGGCCTACCTCAGCCACAAGAATATGGCGGCTGCTTACGAGCGCGGTTTCTTCAAGGATCTGATGACGCCGTACCAGGGCCTTGAGCGTGACGATAATCTGCGTCCCGGCTCCACTGTTGAAAAGCTTGCCACGCTGAAGCCGGTCTTCGGTGATCGTGAAAAGGGGACCATGACGGCCGGCAATTCCACGCCGTTGACCGATGGCGCCTCTGTCGTGCTGCTGGCTTCGGAAGAGTGGGCCAAGGCGCACAATCTGCCTGTGCTGGCTTACATCACCACGGTGGAAACCGCTGCTGTTGATTTCGTGCACAAGAAAGAAGGCTTGTTGCTGGCCCCGGCCTATGCCGTGCCGCGCATGCTGGAGCGTGTGGGTCTGACCCTGCAGGATTTCGATTTCTATGAAATCCACGAAGCCTTTGCCGGCCAGGTGCTGTCCACGCTCAAGTTCTGGGAAGACGACAAGGTCTGCCAGGAACGTCTGGGCCTGAAGAAGGCACTGGGTTCCATTGATCGCGCCAAGCTCAACGTGAATGGTTCTTCGCTGGCTGCTGGCCATCCCTTTGCCGCTACCGGTGGCCGCATCGTGGCGTCTGCCGCCAAGCTGCTGAACGAAAAGGGCTCGGGCCGCATCCTCGTATCCATCTGCGCTGCAGGTGGTCAGGGTGTGGTGGCCATCATCGAAAAGTGATGGCCCTTGAAGTGAAATAAAAAAGTCCGCGTCATGCGGGCTTTTTTGTGTCGGTGGCAGACTTGCTGTAGATGTTTCTTCGCAGGTGCGAAATCATTCGCACCAAGCCAGTCAGGTCAGCTCGCGTGTGCGAATGAATTCGCCCCAGCCCCAGTGTTGATCAATTGCGGTAGTCAAGGCATTTGTT
>JASLCO010000372.1 GCA_030146505.1 Moraxellaceae bacterium | reverse complement strand
TCCAGAACATGGAGCGCCAGTTCAAGCTTGGTCAGGCCGAGGAAGCCCTGGCCAAGCAGCCGGACACCCCTGCCAGCCGCGCCCTGAAAAACCGTGTGCGCACGCTCAAGGGCCTGGTGCTGATGGATATCGCCAGCCGCGCGCCCGCCTCGCAGGAGCAGATCTACGCCGACATCGCCAGCAACGAGGCGCAGCTCAGCCTCACGCAAATCCGCATGGAAGCACTGCAGCAGTTGCTCGCCGACAACCAGAAAGTGGCCGGCACCAACAACGAAGCCCGCATCCGCGAACTGGAAACACGCCTGGCCAGCAGCCAGAAGCAACTCGACAAGGCACTGGACGAATACCGGGTCTATCTGCGCACGCTGGCACAAAACCAGCTCGACGACACCCGCAACCGCATCAACAACGATCTTGCCGAGGCCCACCTCAGCATTGCCCGTCTCCAGGACGCTGCCCTCAGCCGCGGTGACGGTGCTTCCGGGAAGCCGCAGCCATGAATCCACGACATCCCTCCCTGCCCCGTCTCGCCCTGCGCCTGACTCCGCTGGCCATGGCCGTGAGCCTGCTGGCCGGCTGCGCCGCCGCCCCCAAGGAGCCGCCAGCCGTGCCGCTGGCCAACAAGAGCCGCTTCAGTGGTGCCACGCTGGCCGACCTCGAAGGCCGGGACATCCAGGTACAGGCTGACGAACTCGCGCCGCAGTCAGCCGAAGACGCCCTCGGCAACTACCAGGCCGCCCTCGGCCTTTTCCGCGATCCTGCCGCACGGCTCGATACCATGCGCCGCATGGCCGACCTGACCATGGAATCCTCGCAGGCGCGTGATGTGGCCGCCGACAAGGGCGAGGATATGGCCGCACCGCCCACGGGCAATGAAGAGCAGCTCTACGAACAGTTCATGCAGGGCATGAGCAGCGCCCGCGACCGCAAGGCCCAGACCAAGACCGCCACGCCCAAGGGCACGGCGGCACAGTCCCGCGCCCAGGTGAACTACGCCGAAGCCGTCACGCTCTACCAGCAGGTATTGCAGAACGCGCAGAGCGGCCCCGAGCGTGCCGAGGCCTACTACAACCTCGCCAAGGCCTATGACATGAACGGCCAGCGCGAGGAGTCCATTGATGCGCTGCGCAAGCTGGTGGACCAGTACCCGGGCAGCGAGAACGTGGTGGAAGCGCAGTTCCGCATTGCCGAATACGAATTCTCCACCGGCCATTTCGCCGCTGCCGCCGAGCATTACGGCGAAGTGGTGAAGGCACCGGACAACCAGGATTTCCGCGACCAGTCGCTCTACAAGCAGGGCTGGTCCCTGTACAAGGCTTCCGACTACGAGCAGGCCCAGCCCATCTTCTTCCAGGTCGTGGAAGAACTGCAGCCCAAAGCCGGCAGCACGGACAAGAATGTCAGCCAGAACGCCCTCAAGCTGCTGGACGACACCTTCAACATCATCAGCCTGGGCTTCATCCAGCAGGATGGCGCCAAATCGGTGGAGCAGTACTTCAAGAAGGTCGGCCCCAAGGAATACGAAGCCGACGTCTACATGAACCTCGGCCAGACCTATCTGTCCAAGCGCCTCTACCGCAATGCCGCGGAAACCTTCGATTTCTTCGTCGCCAAGCACCCTTTCGACCCGCGTGCGCCGGAATTCAGCTCGGCCACCATCAAGGCCTACCAGGATGGCGGATTCCCCTCGGAAGTGATTCCGGCCAAGGAGAATTTCATCAAGCACTACGGCCCCAAGAGCGAGTTCTGGGCCAAGGCTGACGACAAGACCCACGACAACATCCTGCCGCTGCTGCAGGCGCACATCATCGATCTCGCCAAGTACTGGCATGCCACGGCACAGCAGAGCAAGAAGCCCGAGGACTATCTCAAGGCCGCTGGCTGGTATCGTGAACATCTGGCGCTGACCCCGCCGGAATCGGAAGCCATCACCATCAACGAGCTGCTGGCTGAAGCCCTGTTTGCCGCCAAGAGCTTCGACGAGGCCATCGTCGAATTTGAAAAGACGGCCTATGGCTATCCGAGCAATACCAAGGGCCAGGAATCCGCCTATTTCGCCCTGCTTGCCTACAACGAGCAGGAGCCCGGCATCGACAAGCTGTCCAAGGAACAGCAGGACGTGTGGTGGCAGCGCCGTGCCGACAGCACCTACAAATATGCCGAGCATTTCCCCGGCGACAAGAACACCCCGCTGGTGCTGCAGGGCCTGACCAACGACCAGATCGCGCGCAAGGACCTGGCCGGTGCCATGAAATCCGCCAGCACCATCCTGCAGTTGCAGCCGCCGGCTCCCGAAGCCGTGCAGAAGGAATCCTGGATGGTGGTGGCCGACGGCGAATTCGACCTGAACCGTCCGGAAGCCGCCGAGTTTGCCTACACCAAGGTACTGGGCTACTCCGACCTTACGGCCGAACAGCGCAAGAAATATCAGGAACGCCTGACCGCCTCCGTCTACAAGCAGGCGGAAAAGCTGCGTGATGCCAAGGATGTCGACGGTGCCGTCGCCGCCTTCCAGCGTGCCGCCAGTGTGTCGGCCGATCCCAAGTTCAAGGCTTCCGCCGAGTTCGACGCTGCCACCATGTACCTCAATGCCGAGCGCTATGCCGCCGCCATCCCCATGCTGGTGGCCTTCCGTGGCGCACATCCGGACAGCGAGCTGAACGCCACCATCCCGGACAAGCTGGCCCTCTCCTACGAGAAGACCGGACAGCTGGATCTGGCTGCCGCCGAATACGAAACCATTGCCACGGCCAACGCCAAGAGCAATCCGGACGTGGCACGCGAAGCCCTGATGACGGCCGCGTCCATGTATGAAAAATACGGCAAGGCGGATGATGCAGCACGCATCTACCGCAAATACATCGCGGCCTACCCGACGCCGGTCGATGCCAATATGGAAGCCACCTACAAGCTCTACGGCTATTACGAGAAGCAGGGCAACAGCGGCGAAAGCCTCAACCTGCTGCGCGAGCTGTCGCGTTCCTTCGACCGTGCCGGCAGTGAAAATACACCGCGTACCAGCTATCTCGGCGCCATGGCCAAGTTCAAGCTGAACCAGCCGCTGTATGACGAATTCGCCGCCATCCAGTTGCGCCAGCCACTCAAGCAGAGCCTGGGCAAGAAGAAACAGGCCATGCAGAAGGCGCTGGATGCCTATGCGAAAACCGCCTCCATCGGCGTGGCCGAATTCACCACGGCCTCCAACTACCAGATCGCCGAAATCTATCGCAAGCTCGCCGCCGACCTCATGGCCAGCGAGCGCCCGAAGGGCCTGAACGACCTGGAACTGGAGCAGTACGGCATCCTGCTGGAAGAACAGTCCACGCCGTTTGAAGACAAGGCACTGGACCTCTACATCGCCAACGCCAACCTGGCCAAGCAGAACATTTACGACGATTCCGTGCGCAAGAGTTTCGATGCGCTCGCCAAGCTCTCCCCGGGCCGCTACAACAAGCGCGAGCAGCCGGAAACCTTTGTTGACGTGATTTATTGAGGCGCCTGTCTGTGATGAACATGAGCATTAAACACAGCATCGCCCTCGGCGCCCTCGCCGCCGCCCTGCTGCTGGCAGGCTGTGCCACCACGCCGAAGCCGGGCACGACGGCGGATGCCAGCGATGCAGCGGCAGAAAGCAACGAGCCCGACCTGGTCGCACAGCTGCGCGAACGCATGGCATCAGGCACGCTGCAGCGCCAGGAAAAGGCCGAGGAACGCAAACCCTCCGAAGCCACGGCCGACAGCTCTAAATCGCCCACCGTCACCGTCGACATGGCCAAGCAGCAGGCCGCCGCCGCCGTCGGTGCCGATTACGCCCGGGCACTCGGCCTCATGAGCAATGGCAAGGACGATGATGCCCTCGTGGTGCTGCGCGGCATCGGCAGCAAGGTGCCGCAATTCTCCGGCCCGCTGGTCAACGAAGGCCTGATCCAGTTGCGCAAGCAGCAATATGCCGATGCCGAAAAGGCATTGCAGCAAGCCGTCAAGGTGAATCCGCAAAACCCCTATGCCTTCAACCTGCTCGGCGTCGCCCTGCGCGAACAGGGCAAGTTCCAGGATGCCAGGGCCGCCTATGAATCGGCACTGGCGCTGGACCCGAATTACGCCAAGGCCCATTTCAACCTCGGCGTGCTGGCCGATCTCTACCTGCAGGATCTGCCGCTGGCACTCAGCCACTATCAGCGTTACCAGACCCTGCAGGGCAAGCCCGATCCGGCCGTGGCCAACTGGATAGTCGACCTGCAAAAACGCACCGGCACCTATGTGCCGCCTGCGGCCCTGCCGGCCCCGCTGCCACCGGCTGATGATGCCGATGAGCCGGCCGACGCCGCTCCGGAAAACACGGCAGCCGAACCGGCAGCTGCCGCCAAACCGGAGACATCCGCTGCCGCACCCGCCCAAGGGAAGCCCTGATCATGATGAAAGCACGTGCAACCCTGCTGCTCTGCCTGGCCAGCTTGCTGGTGCCGGCCGCCTGGGCCGCTCCCGCCAAAAAGGCAGCCGCGCCCGCCGTCAACCAGACCAAGGAAGAAAAGGCAGCGGCCGATGCGGCCAGCGCTCCCGTTGCCACACAGACCGACGTGATCGGCAGCAAGGAAGCACCCGGTGTCTTCAACATCGTGCCCTGGAAGGACAAGGCCGCCGAGATTCCCAAGAAGGAAGTCGGCACCTCCATCCTGCGCGAAACACTGCAACCGCTCGACCGCGATGTGCTGCGCCGGGAAATCCTGCTGCAAC
>JASLCO010000381.1 GCA_030146505.1 Moraxellaceae bacterium | reverse complement strand
GGGGCAAAGAAAAGCTTCATGGCAAAGGCTTCCTTTCATTCATTCCTAACTTCACGATTCATGCCCTGCTTTCCGCATGCTGCCGGTATGCAGGCCAAGAAAATATCCTGCTAGCCGCCACCTGCGCTTTCCATGGCAGCAAGGTAAATCTTGTTCACCGCTTGTCACATGGAAAAATGAATACTCTTACCGCCATAAAGTTAATGAACAAAAACATTAAGGTTCTGCAATCACCATGATGTGTCGAAACGCAGGGTCTCTTTGTTAAGAATCCTCTCCCTGCCTTGACCCTGTACCCCTGCGCCGCTCCTAATGTTTACTCCCTCAACGCGCAAAGGCCATGCACAACAGCCCGGCGCCCAAACAGAGAGACCCAGCTCATGACCAGCTCACAAAACGCAAGCACGGCAACAGGCAACGGCAGCAAAGCAGAACACGACAAGAAAGCAGCCCACCGGAGCCCGTCAAGCCAGAATCCTTCAGACAGTAAATCATCGCCATCTCATGATGACGCCAACACCTTCCGTGAACAGCTGGATGCCTGGAGGGAGCAGGTGGATCGCCTGCGTGCCATTGCCTATGCCGCCAACGCCAATGTCCAGAGAGAAATGAACCGGCTGATTGCCGAGCTCGACAAACGCCTGCTGATGGCCAACGAGAAATTCCTTTCCTATCTGGAAGCCGGTGATGACGTCATCGAAGCCACGCGCAGCAGTGTGGAAGAGCTCTGGGGCAGCCTCAAATCGGCCGTCCGGGAAACCCTGTCTGCTGCAGAGGGAAGTAACGAGGAAAGCGTGAAACCGGCAACCGCAACAGACAGGAAACCAAAAGAAGAAAGGGAGCCAGCAGCCCCAAGCTCTTCCTTCTACACGCCTTCGTCGCCGGCAGAAGCCACTACACCCAATGCCCGTCCCGACGCTTCGTCAGCGCCCGGAAAAGATACGTCTTCTGCCAGGCAGGGCCGGGACCCCTCGCCCCGCACGCACTGAGGACACACCCCTGTCCGCCCAGGCAGCAAGGCCTGGCCGGACGAGGAGAAAATGGGGAGACTCAGGATTTCTCCAAAAGAATTTCCGGGAGCGGAAAACCAAAAACCTACACAACTAAACATACCGGCCCTGCTGCCAGAAATATAACAATTGCTCATCTTTTTCTTACGGAGGAGGGAAGCAATGAACAGGCATGACTACCGTGACTGGAAAAACCTTCTGGCCGGTGCCGGCAACTTCTGGATAGGACTGACAAAATCGGAAGTGCTTCTGGCACAGCAAAGCGAGGCTGATCTCCTGTGTCTTCTGCGTAAGAAATATGGCCTCAGCGATTCGGAAGCACTGAACCAGATTTCCGAATACATAAGCCATGCCCTGCATCCGGGGTCACGGCACTGACGGCACTTCCCCATGCTGCCGGCATTCATGGCTCTGGCAGCATGTTCTTCTCTCCTGCCAGCAGCTTGGTTTTGCAACGCATAGGCATAATGAATCATGAGCGCCAACATATACGTCACCAGGTCCTGCTTCCCGGTATCGCCCAGTTAAATGCCAGCATCAGATTGGAAAACTGCACTGTACCGTGTAAGGCAGTATGCGCATTGATGGCGCCATGTAACAGAACATTAAACCGGTAATATTTGGCTCTGCTTCTTTCGGCATTTTAATGCCGTCATTTAATTTCCCATTAACTCCAGCCACCGGCAGCATGCAGCACACCGGATTTTGGTAACAGTCACCGTCTTTCCGAACGGGAAGACAACAACAGCCCTGCCCGCCCTCTCCTAGCATGTGGCAACGCGGCCCTGAAAAAAGGAAAACCGTTCACGCCGCATTTTTCAGAAATGCGTAAATAAGGAAGGAGACAGGACAATGGATGAATTGCATTTTTCAGGAAAAGTGGTGGTGGTAACCGGTGCCTCCAGTGGGTTTGGCCGAGGTCTGGCGCTGGGCTTTGCCACCCGGGGCGCATCCGTCATGGCGGTCGCGCGCCGGGCCGGGCTGCTCAACGAACTTTCGGTGGAAGCTGCCGCCGATGGTCACCGTATCCATGTACGGCCCACCGATGTGGGCAAACCGGAAGAAATGGAGAAACTCATGGAGGAGACCCTGGCAGCCTTCGGTCATGTTGATGTCTGGATCAACAATGCCGGTGTCGGTGCGGTTGGTCCTTTTGAACAGATTCCCCTCGAAGAAAATGCCCGGGTCATACAAACCGACCTGATGGGTACCCTCTACGGCAGCCACCATGCGCTGGCGCATTTCCGCAAGCGGGGCCTGGGAACACTGATCAATGTGGCATCCATCGCCGGCAAACTGCCCATGCCTTACTGGGCCGCCTACTGCGCGGCAAAATTCGGCATCGTCGGCCTGAGTGATTCCCTGCGCCAGGAAATACGGCAGGAACAACAACAGGACATCCATGTCTGCACCGTGATGCCCATGGCCATGGATACGCCCTTCTTCGAGCACATGGCCAACCATTCCGGCCACGCAGCCACGCCCGTCCCACCGCTTTACGATCCGCAAATGGTCATAGATGCCATTCTGGCCCTGGCGACCCGGCCGCAGCCGGAAATCATCGTCGGTACTGCCGGCAGGCTCATCAATGCTCTGCATCAACTGGCTCCAGCCTCCACCGAAACACTCATGGGAGCACAGACCCGTCATGCGCAGCTCAATGCTCCGCCAGCCGGGAATACGTCGGGAGCGGTACTGCAGCCCATGCATTCCGGCACTCAGGTCAACGGCGGGCTGCGGTCGTAATAGCCACAGGAACGCAGGGGAAAGCGCAATGGATATCTACAAGACATTGAAATCCGATCACGCCCTCATCCGTAAATTCATCCGGGAAATTTCCGGGCTGGCAACAAGAAAACCCAGGACACGGCAGAAACTTGCGGAAAAATTCAAGGTCTTTGTGGAATCACACAGCAAAGCCGAGGAAGAGGTTTTCTACCAGCCCCTCCTCCAGAGCAAGGCTTCCGAAAGGCTGGCGCTGGAAGGAAATGTGGAGCACCAGGTGGTGGCGGACCTGCTGAGCAAGCTGCAGGCCACCGATCCCCGGGATGCCAAATGGCTGGCCTATTTCAAGGTCATCCAGGAAAACCTGGAACACCACATAGAGGAAGAAGAAAAGGAAACCTTCAAGAAGGCCCGCAAGGTCATTCCCACCCGTACCGGTGAAAAGCTGGGCGAGGAAATGGATACAAAAAGAAATTCACTGTTGCATCGGCGCGGCTTTGCCATCTCGGAATATCGCCCGCAGAAGACATAGCAAGCGGCCACAGGCTTCAACCCATGCTTTCCAGGAGACTGGCTGCCTCGTGACGGCTCCTGTCCGCCATTTCCAGCTGGCCGGCCGCAAAGGAGATGAGCGCGGGAAAGCGGTTGTGCCCGGCGAGGTGCAGATAGGTTTCCTTCATCTTCTGCTGCGCGAAAATCTCCATTTCCAGATAGGCCACGTCAAAACTCTGCTTGTCCATCTGCGCCAGTGAACCCAGGCCATCGGGAACGGCTGGTGCCGTGCGCGTCACCAGCCCATTCTC
>JASLCO010000250.1 GCA_030146505.1 Moraxellaceae bacterium | reverse complement strand
CGGAGGTGGCCGAGCGCATCCTGGCCGGGGTGGACCGGCTGGCCATTCCGCATGCCGGCTCCACGGTTGCAGGCCATGTCACGGTAAGCATCGGGCTGGCCGTGCTGGTGCCCGATGGCCACCACACGGCAAACGGCCTGCTGGACCGTGCTGACCAGGCG
Source organism: Moraxellaceae bacterium (assembly GCA_030146505.1). Taxonomy (GTDB): domain Bacteria; phylum Pseudomonadota; class Gammaproteobacteria; order Pseudomonadales; family Moraxellaceae; genus UBA2031. The sequence continues at coordinate 4,465 of JASLCO010000250.1, read as the reverse complement.
CTCTATGCCGCCAAGCATGCCGGTCGCCACCGCATCGTGGCGCAGCCGGAAGATATGGCATCGGCCACGGGGAGCTGAGACGCCTGCCGTTGGTCGCTCCGGAGTGACGATCAGTTCACACAATATGGCTTTAAGACAGGTCGGGGCGCTTAACTGGTAAAAAAAGCAGGCCCTGAGCATGACAAAACCAGAAAACGGGCTATGGCCTGACCGGCCTTCCTGCCACTGCCACTTTTCCTTTCCCGGCCCTGCCGCCCGTCAGCCAGAGGGGGCTGCGGCTGCTGCCTGTCAGGAATCCATGGTTTTTCCCGGGGGCTTGCGGTAGATGTGCCAGCGCCCTGACCAAGCAGTCTCTTCATTGCCTGACATGAATAAAAAACAGCCTGCCAGCCCCGTCCTGGCGGAGAACGAAACGCTCACCCTGCCTGCTGGCGTCGAACTGCGGGAAATCCAGCGCATCGTCGCGGACTTCCCCTTCGTCGTGCCCCTTCCCGGGGCTTTGCGGAAGATGTTTGCGCGCCAGCGCCTGCAGGAGTTCGAGCGCGTCATCAAGGTTGGTGCCCCGGCGGCGGTGGCCTTCTGTTTCCTCATCCTGCTGGCCGGCCGCTATGGTTTCGGCCTGGATATGGCCAGTTCCGAAGGCCAATTGTGGTGGGGGACGGCGATCGCCAATACCGGCACCGTCATCCTGGCGGCCACCCTCTTCATGTGGCCGCGCTGGCGCCTGCGCTACCAGGGCATTCTGGGCGCCGTCGGCATCTTCATCATGATCAACGTGATGCTGCTCAGCATCATACTGAGCAATCCGCGCCTGGCGCAGACCATGACCTATGTGGTGATGCTGCTCATCACCATCGTCACCCTGGCACTGCGGCTCAGCCTGGCTACCTCCGCCCTGAGCTGCAATATAGGTGGCCTGCTCGGCATGGCCGCAGCGCTGGTGCTGGGTTACCAGCCGGACTGGTGGCTATTGTTCTTCTATTTCTTCGGTTCGCTGGGCGTCAGCCTCTTCGTATCCTGGATGCTGGAACGCCAGGAGCGCATCAGTTTCCTCAAATCGCTGCTGCTCAATTACGAATCCAGCGAACGCGAGCGCCTCAATCGCGAACTGGCGCGACTGGCGCGACAGGATGCCCTGACCGGGCTGGCCAACCGGCGCAGTTTTGATGAGCGCCTGGCACAGGAATGGGAACGCTCGCAGCGCGGTCGTCATGAGCTGGCCCTGATCTTCATCGATGTCGATCACTTCAAGCTCTACAACGATACCTATGGCCACTCGGCCGGCGACGATTGCCTGGCGGCCGTGGCCGGTGCCATACACAGTTGCATGTTCCGCCCGGCTGACCTGGCATCGCGCTATGGCGGCGAGGAATTCGTGGTGTTGTTGCCGGAAACCGGCGTGGAAGGTGCGCGTGAAGTGGCCGAGCGCATACAGGAGGCGGTGGACAAGCTGAACATGCCGCACAAGGCTTCGCCCACGGCGACTCACGTCACCATCAGTATCGGGCTTACATCCTGTGTGCCGCAGGCGGGTTTGGCGCAGGCACTGGTGGATGCCGCGGATTCCGCGCTGTACCAGGCCAAGCATGCGGGGCGGCACCGCATCGTCAGCACGATTTCGGATGTGGCGGTGGCAGTGGGCTGAGTTCGTGTGTTCCCATTTTCACGCAAGAAAAAAGCCGGCATCTGCCGGCTTTTTTCATGGCGTGATTTACGCCGCAGGCATCAGAAGCCCAGCATGGGCAACAGGCTGCTGATCAGGGTCGGATCCATGCCGACCTTGGAGGCCACGCCATTGGTCAGGCTGGTCTTCAGGCCATCCAGCGAGTTGTTACGCAGGGTGTTGGCGGCGGTCACGCTGCTGCTTTGCAGGAAGTTCAGCTTTTTGCCGAGCTTGCTTTCCAGCCCGCTGGTGAGGGCGGAGTTGCTCACCGGCTGCGTGGCGCTGGGGATGATGGCACCGAGCATGGAGGCATCAAGGCCGGTGGTGGAGGCAATGGCGCCCAGGAATTTGTTCTGGATGCCATCGAGCACGCCGCTGCCCTGGGTGACAGCCGATGTGACGGTGGCTTTTTCCGCCACGGAAAGCGCGGAGCCGCGCAGGCTGTCCAGCTTGCCCAGGAAGGCGGGCAGTTGCGCCAGCATGCTGGTGCTGCCGGTGGTGGTGGCAGGAGCTGCCGCGCTACTGCCGGACGGGGCCGTGGTCTGGGCCAGGGGGCAGCCTGCCAGGGCGGCAGCCAGGGGAAGCAGTAAAAGCAGTTTTTTCATGGCTAGGAGATCCTTGTTGCGCTGAATAAGATGGGCGCTCGTGCAGGTATCCGGGCTGGCCGACGGCCTGTCGGCGCATGGTTGTGTGCTGCAGGGGCGGTGTTGCCAGAGGCCGCCGTGGTGGCGGGCGGCGCCATGTTAACAGATGCCCTTGGGTGCGGCGGTGCCATTTGCCGGCTGTGCAAGGAAGCAGTTTTTGAGGGGGAAGAGCAGGGTGCGGCGAATTTTTGCGGGGTTGGCGCCTGCCTTCATGGCACTTGTGCTCATGATGGTGTTTGCTGCCTGGCACTGGCCTTTCTGGGCGCAAAGTTTTTCTTCCGATTTCTCGCCCGCCTCCTGGCTTTCGGCTGCGCTGCTGCTGGCGGCGGCCTGCCTGGCGGCACGGCTTGGCATTGAAGGCGCACTGGATGGGAAGTTGTCTCTCTGGCTGGCGTTTGCACTGTTTGAGCTTGCCCTGGACGAGCAGTTCCTGCTGCATGAACGCTGGAAATACGGCTGCGAGCACTGGCTGTCGTTGTGTGCCCACGCCTGGATGCGTGACCTGCCGATTTATCTGGTGGCGCTTCTGGGGGCGCTAAGTCTCGGCTTCCTGTACCGCTCGCTGGCCGACAGGCCGGCCCGCTGCCTGATTGGCGCGAGCCTGGGTGTGGGCCTGTTTGCAATCGGCATCGACCTGATGGAATTGTCCGGCGTGCTGGGGATGCTGGAGGAAGGTTTTGAAGTGCTGGCCGAAGCCTTGTTCATCGGGGCCTTGTTGCTGGTGCCGCCAGCGCGGCGAACGGGAGAAGGTTCGTAGGACTCCCCCCTCTCCCCAACCCTCTCCCGCAAGGGGAGAGGGTGAAAAGAGGTTGGGAGATGTCATGTGCAAAATGCCGAGTATTCCCGTCCGGCATACCACCAAGCCCCGGCCACGTTCAGAAAGAAATAAAGCGTGGGCTCGCCAGTGGTTGCCATCGTGGTTTCCGGCACTTCCATCACACTCACATCCGCAATGCCGTCTTGGTCCAGGTCAAGCGAGTGCACCATTACCTCGGACAACTTACGGGGCGGTGTGTCGGAAATGTCGCTCTCCGGGATGGGGGCCTGTTTGCGGCGGGTCAGCACATCCACTTTCTTGATGGCAGGCAGCGCGGGCAGGTAAAGCGCCACCAGCCGGTCGGTCTTGATGCGGGGCCAGCCGGGCAGCAACTCGCCGACATCCAGCGTGGGATAGCCCTCGGCGCAGCCTTCGTCGTAGCTATATCCACCCTCTTCTGTTTCCGTGACCAGCCTCGCCTCTATCAGGCCACTGCGGGAAATCGCGACCAAGGGAACCGGCCTCGCGTAGCGGACCTCGACGCTGCCAATGTCCCAGATGCCCTCCACGCCAGTGTCACCACCCACCCATTTCGGCTTGCCCACGAAGCGGATGCGGTTGGGCTGGCCCAGCAGGGCGGCAATGGCATCGCTGCTGCCTTCGCCCCAGACCAGCACGTCGCCCTGTTGCTTGAACAGCGAGGGCTTGGCGAGTGGCAACATGGCGGGAGTGAGCCAGCGTTTCAGCCAATCGGCCTCGCTGTTCCACGGTGGCGTGGGCCCCAGTGAGGCAAAGCTCCGGGCATCAATGCGGCTCACTTCCTGTTCGATGTGGGGCAGCACGTTCTGGCTCAGGCGCCGTTTCATGGCGTCGAACTCAGGAATGGGAAAGCGGACGGGTTTTTGGGTTCTTTCCTGCTCGGCCTGCTGCTGGGCGCTCAGGGCGCGGTAATTGAAACTGGTGCCCTCTCGGGTGAAACGACCTATGGAAGGCGCGGCCCAGAACCTCAGTTTTTCATCGTCGCGGGTACTTTTGTCGGGCGAGCGGGCATAGAGCGCCTCCAGCGTCAGCGCCGTCTCACCCAGCACCGCGCAGGGCACAAAGCCGGCTTCGCCGTTTTCTGCCTTGGCCCGGCACCAGTCGCCCCTTTTTTCGCCCGTGCTGACGGCGGTATTGGCCGGCCAGTGCGCTACGACCGCCGTTTTCTCATCCGGCCCGGCCTGCACCGCCTGCCAGGCGGTCTGTATCCAGCGGCTGTCGCTTGCACCGTGGACGGGCAGGGCAAGGAGGCCGAGGCAAATGATGAGCGTCCGAGCAAAACTCCTTCTCCCTCCGGGAGACGACTGCATGGATGCAGGAGGTAGAGCGACGCAGGATGCCAAAGCCGAGGGATGGGGTGAG
>JASLCO010000331.1 GCA_030146505.1 Moraxellaceae bacterium | reverse complement strand
CCGAGCAGGAATTCACGACCCTTTACGCCCTTCCACATGTTGAAGGGCGGGATCGGGTAACGGATATAGGCCAGTGAGGCCTCGACCGTATCAATGAAGGCCTTGTTCACCTTGTCGGCTTCGGGGCCGAGCGATTCACCCATGAAGACGCCGGTGGCGAGATCCAGCGTGAGCTGCTTGATGCCGGGGAAAACCTGGAAGCGGCCGTGGGCCTTCCACTTTTCTATGCCGCTCGCGATTTTCGGGTTCATGGCGCTGATATAGGCCGTGAGTGCCGGCTTCTTGAAGGCCTGCTGCATGATGCGGCGCTGGAAGCGGTGCGCGGGATCGTCCATGGACATGATGGCGCCAGGAAATACCCGCCCGATATACGGGTCCCAGCCGCCGAAGCTGGAGAAATTGCCTTCGCGGTCCTGCAGTACGAACTGGTTGGCCTCCGGTCCCAGCATGACGAGGAAGTTCTGCCCCATGATGCGGGTTTCCACCAGTGGACCGTATTCCTTTTCCAGCCTTTGCGTGAAGGCCAGCGGATCGCGCATGAAGTCGAGCAGGTAGCCGATGAAGAAGGGACCTCTGGCGGAAGGAAGGGTCGGTACGGTGGCGGATGTTGGCATGATGTGCTCCGGGACGGGGTCGGGCCATGGGCTGGCTGCATGGATTAGAGTAGATACTCTAATTTTTTGCAATGCCCGCCCGGGTGAAATGGTGGCCGGCACGGCGCCTTGGCGCTGTGGAACATCATCATCCCCTGCGGTGGCTTGCCGTCATTTTGAGCCGGGCAGGGGAGGGGCTTGGCCGGACTGACAGGGGCAGAAACAGAGTCATGCGGCTCCTGCCGCAACTCTTGAGAAGTTACTTTAAGTTTTGACAGGGATCGTCGCTAAGTGTGTTCCACGGAGCAGGTTATACACGCTGTCCGACAACGGTAATTTTTCACGCCGCTCTTGACAAAGAAGCGTCAAATTTACCCGGGCTCTTGCCTGTATAAAAATTAACCCAATGATTTTATTGATATTTATTGCTGTGACGAAAAAATAGCCAAATTGTTGCGAAAGCAGTACCTGCGGGCTTTTCAGGCCACCCGCCCCCTGCTGTACACAAAGTTATCCACAGAAAATGTGGACAGAGTTTTTCTAGAAACGACCTGAACTTGGTCAGAGACCAGCCAGTCCCGGAATGAGCTCGGCCAGGCGATGGCTGTAGGCGGTTTCGTTGTCATACCAGGCCACTACCTTGACCAGATTGCCGCCCAGAACCTGGGTCAGCGACGCATCCACGGTGGCGGAATGGCGGTCGCCCCGGAAATCGGCCGAGACCAGTGGGCGCCGTTCAATGGCCAGGATGCCCTTCAGGGCCTGGCTGGAGGCGGCCTCGAAAGCCGCGTTGACCTCCTGTGCCGTGGTGCCTCGCTGCACTTGCAGGCAGGCGTCTATCAGGGAGGCGTTGGTGACGGGCGCGCGTATGGCAAAGCCTTCCAGCTTGCCGGCCAGCTCGGGAAGTACCCGGCCTATGGCCTTGGCAAACCCCGATGTGGTGGGAATGAGCGAGGAGCCGGCCTGGCGCCCGCGCCGCCAGTCTTCATGCGCCTGGTCCAGCAGGGCCTGGTCATTGGTGAGGCCGTGCACGGTGGTGACAAAGCCGCCGGTGATAATAAAGGCCTCGTGCAGCACCCTGGCCACGGGCGCCAGGCAATTGGTGGTGCAGGAGGCGGCGCAGATGGCCTGTGCTTCGACCAGCGTCACGCTGCCCTCGTTCACGCCCGGCACGATATTGGGAATGCCTTCCACGGGTTGCGAGACCAGTACGCGGGGCACGCCACTGGCGAGAAAGGCTTGCACATCGGCGTCTTTCTTCAGGCGGCCGGTGCAGTCGATGACCAGATCGGCCTTGTCCGCCCAACCGACCTTGGCGGTTTCCCGTTCACGGCTGAAGCTCACTGTCCGGCCATTGAGCCGCAGGCTTTCGCCGTCTGCTTCGGCTTCATGGGGCCAGCGCCCGTGCACGCTGTCGAAGGCCAATAAATGTGCCGCCTCGGCCGCGGTGGGAGCGGGGTCGTTGATATGGCTGACCACGATGGCCGCTGTGCTGCTCCGGTAATCCCCGGAGCAAAGATGGCGGGCGAGCAGGCGGCCTATGCGCCCGAAACCGTTGATGCCGACACGAAACGCCATGGTGTTTTCTCCTGCTGTTTGTGTTTGAGCCTAGGGCCTGTTGGCGTTTCCCGCTATGTGCCGTGCCGCCGGCAGTGGTTTTGCCTTCCGTCTTTGCCGGCTTTTTCTGCGCCCGGTCCGGCTTTCATGCCATCATGCGCGGCTTTGCACAGTCGCGTTGCCAAAACAATGGACATCAGGACATGCTGAACCGCATCTGGCTGGGATTTTTTCTGGTCGCCTTTTGTGCCTGCCTGCTGCAGGCCACGCTGGGAGGCCATCCGGAAATCTTTGCCGCCGTGGTGGATGCCTGTTTCAAGTCGGCGCGCAGTGCTGTGGATGTGGCGCTGGGCCTTATCGGCCTGCTCTGTCTCTGGCTGGGCCTGTTCCAGATTGCCGAGAAAGCCGGCCTGATTGAAAAAATGGCCTGGCTGCTCACGCCGCTGTTCCGCCGCCTCATGCCCGAGGTGCCGGCCGGGCATCCGGCCATAGGCTCGGTCACCATGAATCTCGCCGCCAATATGCTCGGCCTGGACAACGCCGCCACGCCGCTGGGCCTCAAGGCCATGCAGGATTTGCAGACGCTGAATCCCGAGCCGGAAAAAGCCACCAATGCGCAGATTCTTTTTCTTGTCCTGAATACGGCTTCCGTCACGCTGATTCCGGTGACGGTCTTCCTCTACAGGGCGCAGTTCGGTGCGCCCAATCCCGCCAGTGTCTTTGTGCCCATCCTGATTTCCGGGGCCTGCGGCACGATGGGCGGGCTGCTGCTCACGGCGTGGCTGCAGAAGCTGGACATCTGGAATCGCGTGGTCCTGGCCTATGCCACCGGTCTTGTGCTTTTCATGACGGCACTGGTGGCGGCTGTCATCACGGCACCGCCGGAAATGCTGGGGGTGCGTTCGGCCTTGATCGGCAATCTGCTGCTGTTTTCCGTGATCGTGGTCTTCCTGCTGGCCGGCTGGCGGCGCGGCATCAATGTCTATGACCACTTCATCACCGGCGCCAAACAGGGTTTTGACGTCGCCATAGGCATCATCCCTTTTCTGGTGGCCATGCTGGTGGCCATTTCCGTGTTTCGTGCCAGCGGTGTGCTGGACCTGCTCCTGTCCGGCATTTCATGGCTCTTGAGCCGGCTGGGCCTGAATACGGATTTTGTCCCGGCCCTGACCACCGCCTTCATGAAGTCGCTCTCGGGCTCGGGCGCGCGCGCCATGATGCTGGAGACTTTCCAGCACTACGGCGTGGATTCGTTTCCGGGCTATGTAGCGGCCATCATCCAGGGCTCGTCCGAAACCACTTTCTATGTACTGGCCGTGTATTTCGGCTCGGTGGGCATACGCCATGAGCGCCATGCCCTGGCCTGCGGCCTGTTTGCCGACCTGGTATCGGTGGTGACGGCCATCCTGGTGGCCTACTGGTTTTTCCATTGAGGCCGTGTTTGCTCAGGATGACGATGGCAGATGGCGGCCTGGTCGTTCCGTGCGGCGGACATCGCCGCTACAATCCGCCGGCCGTGTTTGGCTTGTCGAGTTGGTTCTGTCGTGTTGGTTATGTCACAAGGGAGTCGATGATGCGTCGCGTGATCTTCAATCAGAAAGGTGGGGTAGGGAAATCCAGCATCACGGTGAATCTCGCCGCCATCAGTGCGGCCAAGGGCCTTCGCACCCTGGTGGTGGACCTGGACCCGCAGTGCAATGCCACGCAATACCTCCTGGGTGAGGCCGCCGAGTTCTCCCGTGACAAGACCGAGCTTGCACCCAATATCGGCCAGTTCTTTGCGCAGACCCTGCAGTTCAGCCTCAAGGAAAAGCCCCTTTCCGAATACGTGCACAAGACGCCGCATGAAAACCTGCACGTGATTCCCTCGAATCCGGAGCTGAGTGAAATCGAGCACCTGTTGCAGAGCAAGCACAAGATTTTCAAGCTGGCCGCTGCGCTCAAGTCACTGCAGGGCAGCTACGACGCCATCTATATAGACACTCCTCCAGCATTCAACTTCTATACCCTCTCGGCGCTGATTGCGGCCCAGCGCTGCCTGATTCCCTTTGACTGCGGCGCCTTTTCGCGCCGAGCCATTGATACGGTGCTGGAGAATGTGGGCGAGATTCGTGCGGATCATAATGAAGAGCTGGAAATCGAGGGCATAGTCGCCAACCAGTTCCAGCCTCGTGCCAGCCTGCCGGTGAAACTGGTGGAAGAGATGCGTGCCGAGGGCCTGCCCATCATGGGCTCATATCTCTCGTCCTCCGTCATCATGAAAGAGTCGCACGAGAAGGCTCTGCCCCTGATTCATCTGTCGCCCCGGCACAAGCTGACGGAAGAATATGTCGCCCTCTTTGAAGAGCTGAATCAGGCCTGAGCCGGCCTGCTGTAAAAAAGCCGCCTTCAAGGCGGCTTTTTTATTCTCTGCTTGGCAAACCTTTCAGACCCTTGAAGCTTTGCAAGACGCGCTCGCGCGCCAGGCCATGGTCGACGATGGGGGAGGGATAGTCTGAAAACAGCGACGCCTGACCTTTGGCGTGAGGCTCATGAATGTCGCGGCTGGGCAGATCGCGCAGTTCGGGCACATATTCGCGGATGAAATGGCCTTCGGGATCGAATTTCCGGCTTTGCGAGACCGGGTTGAAAATGCGGAAGTAGGGCGCGGCATCATTGCCGGTGGAAGCCGACCACTGCCAGCCGCCGTTATTGGCAGAAAGATCGCCATCAACCAGATGCTGCATGAAGAATTTCTCGCCCCAGCGCCAATCGATAAACAGGTCCTTGGTCAGGAACATGGCGGCCACCATGCGCAGGCGATTGTGCATCCAGCCGGTTTGCTGCAGCTGGCGCATGGCGGCATCGACAATGGGAAAGCCGGTACGGCCTTCGCACCAGGCCCGGAAATCCTTTTCGTCATGACGCCAGGGCACGGGATCGGTTTCAAGCCGGAAAGGCCGGTGCCGACAGACACGAGGCCAGGCCACCATCACATGCTTGTAGAAATCACGCCAGGCCAGCTCGGCTATCCATTGATCATGGCCGGGGCTTTCCTGATGGCGCCTTTGAAATACCGCCTGATGATTGAGTGCCGCATTCAGGCATTGCCTTGCGGAGATGGCACCAATGGCGAGGTAAGGTGAAAGCCGGCTCACACCATCCTGCGCCGGAAAATCGCGCCGGTCCTTGTAATGCGCCAGGTCATTGCGCACAAAGCTGGCCAGGCGTTGCAGCGCGGCTTCTTCACCCGCCGGCCACCATTCCAGCGCGATGCCGGCATCAATATGCGAGCTGTAACCCTGGATGGTTTTCGGGATGCTGTCGCTTTTTGTGAAAGCAGATTGACGGCGCGAAGGCGCAGGTTGCGGCCGGCTGGAGTGGCCGGCAATGGACTGCCAGTTGCGTTTGAACGGTGTGAAAACGGAATAGGCCGTGCCATCCGGCTTCAGCACTTTTCCCGGCGGCACGATGCACGGGTCATGAAAAAGCTGCAGCGCCATGCCGGCTTTGACCAGAGCGGTCGCCGTTTTCTCGTCGCGCGCCACTTCATTCACTTCGTACTGGCGATTGGCAAACACGGCCGCGATGCCGTGCTGTTGCGCCAGCCGGGTCATGTCCGCGGGCACGCTGTCGAAGTCGGTGCTGTGCAGGACAAGCAGGGGAATGTTCAAGCCCTGCAGTGTCTTCTGCAGGACATGCAGCGTGCGCAACTCGAAATCCACCCGCACGCTGGCCACATCATGATTTTTCCATTGCGCGGGTGTGATGGCATAAACGCAGGCCACCTCGGCCGCGGGATCGGCACAGGCAGCCAGCAGGGCGGTATTGTCCGTGCTGCGCAGGTCAGCACGCAGCCAGACCAGATGGCGGGGCCGGTTTTCCATCAGCGTGCCGCCGCCATGGAGAGCTTGCGGCGGCTGCCCGGTACTTGCGGTTGTAATGACGCAATAGGCATTTTCTTCTCCTGCGAGGGTGGGTTTGCTGCAAGGTGCCGGAACCTTGGTCCTGCCCGCCGTCTCTCTACGTGACAGCGGGCACCTTGTACAGAGGCCATGCCGGCCGGAGCGCAGACAGGCCAGAGGGCATCTCTGCTAGACTCCCGGTCTCCATGCGTTTCCGGAGGTTTTGTGAGCGGTCTCCATCCTTCCTTGTTGCCAGCCCTGCATCTTTTGCCCCATGACAAGCCGCTGGCGTTGCTGACACGGCATTCCGTGCGTGAAATGTCCCCCAATGGTGTTGCTACCTACGACCTGCCGCTGACGCCGGAGGGCGTGGCGCTGGCGGAGTCCTGGGGCGCGCAGCTGCAACGTCCCCTGCACAGCTTTCATTCCAGCCCGGTGGGGCGCTGCATGGACACGGCATCGGCCATGGCCCGTGGCGCCGGCCTTGCCGAGGTGGACATACGCAGCACCCTGAGCCTGGTGGAGCCCGGCTGCTATGTGCAGAGCATCGGCCATATCGGCCCGCTGTTCCTGCAACTGGGGCCGCTGGCCTTTGCCAACCGGCATTTCCGGGAAAACCTGGATGGCATCCTGTCGCCGGCGGCTGGTGGTGCCAAGCTGCTGCGCCATCTCTATGAAAACCAGGGGCCGGCCGGCAGCCTCAGCATCCACGTCACCCACGACACCATACTGGCTGCCTTCATTTACCACCTCATCGGGCGCGAGCATCTGGACGAGGACGACTGGCCCTGGATGATGGAAGGCGCCTGGCTGTGGTTTGACGACCACCACACCGTGCGCTGGATCTGGCGCGGCGAGCTGGGCCAGCGCGACATTTCCGCCTACAAGGTGCTGGCCGGCTGACGGCCACCGTTTTCTTCCACTGGAAAAATCACCGGCCGCCCTCATATCGGGCGCATCCGCTTTTGCAAGTCCTTTCCTGCGAGTCCTCCCATGGCCACGGCCTTAAGCATCCATCATCTCAGCAAGACCTACCGCAATGGCGTCACTGCTCTGCGTGATATCAATCTCGACGTGGAGGAGGGCGATTTCTATGCCCTGCTGGGCCCCAACGGCGCCGGCAAATCCACCACCATAGGCATTGTCAGCTCGCTGGTGAAAAAGACAGCGGGCGAGGTGCGCATCTTCGGTTACGACCTCGACACGCAGCTCTCGCAGGCCAAGCAGCAACTTGGCGTGGTGCCACAGGAATTCAATTTTGGCCAGTTCGAGAAAGTCATAGACATACTGGCCACGCAAGCCGGCTATTACGGCATAGAACGCAAGCGCGCCTATGCGCAGGCGGAAAAATACCTGCGCAGGCTGGGCCTCTGGGAAAAACGCGAACAGCCGGCCCGTTCGCTTTCCGGCGGCATGAAGCGCCGTCTCATGATTGCCCGCGCCATGGTGCATGAACCGCGCCTTCTGATCCTGGACGAGCCTACGGCCGGCGTGGACATCGAACTGCGTCGCTCCATGTGGGAATTCCTCACCGAACTCAACCGCGAAGGCACCACCATCATCCTCACCACACATTATCTGGAGGAGGCGGAAAGCCTCTGCCGTGACATTGCCATCATTGATCACGGCACCATCGTGGAAAACACCGACATGAAATCGCTGCTGGCCAAGCTGCATGTCGAAACCTTCATTCTGGACCTACGCGAGCCACTGCCAGCGGCACCGGCATTGCCTGGCTATCCGGTGCGCTTGATCGACCCTTCCACGCTGGAAGTGGACGTGGAGAAAACCCAGTCACTGAATGCCGTGTTCACGGGTCTGGAGGGGCAGGGCGTGAGTGTGCTCAGCATGCGCAACAAGGCCAATCGCCTGGAGGAATTGTTCGTGTCACTGGTGGAGAAAAACCTGAAGGCCAGCGAGACTGAAAAAACGGGAGCCCGGGCATGAACCGTCACGACAACATGATTGCCCTGCAGACCATTCTCACCAAGGAAATCCGCCGCTTCATGCGCATCTGGGTGCAGACCCTGCTGCCGCCGGCCATCACCATGTGCCTCTATTTCGTGATTTTCGGCAATCTGGTGGGCAGCCGCATCGGCCAGATGGGCGGCTTCACCTATATGCAGTACATCGTGCCCGGCCTCATCATGATGGCGGTGATCACCAATTCCTACTCCAACGTGGTGTCCAGCTTCTACAGCGCGAAATTCCAGCGCAGCATTGAAGAAATGCTGGTTTCACCTGTTCCCAACAGCACCATCCTTGTCGGCTATGTACTGGGCGGCGTTGCCCGTGGCATTGCTGTCGGCCTTATCGTCACGCTGCTTTCGCTCTTTTTCACGCACCTGGCCCTGCATCATGTGCTGGTCATCATCTACACCGTCGTCATGACGGCCGTGCTGTTCTCGCTGGGTGGTTTCATCAATGCGGTCTATGCCAAGTCCTTTGACGACATTTCCATCGTGCCCACCTTCGTGCTGACGCCGCTCACCTATCTTGGCGGCGTTTTCTATTCCATAGACCTGCTGCCGTCTTTCTGGCAGGGCGTGTCCCTCATCAATCCCATTGTCTATATGGTGAATGCCTTCCGTTACGGCGTGCTCGGCGTGAGCGACGTGAACGTGTGGTTCTCGCTGGGCATGATCACGCTGATGTCGGCTGCGCTATTCCTTTTTTCGCTGCATCTGCTCAATCGCGGCACCGGCCTGCGCGAATAAGGAGAGGCCTCATGTCACACGACACGCTGCTGGGGCAACCCACTCTGTATCCGAAGGAATATGCGCCGGAACTGCTTTTCCCCATTGCCCGTGCCGAAGGCAGGGCTGCCGTAGGCCTTGCCACCACCGCGCCTTTGCCCTTCGAAGGCCGGGATGTGTGGACGCATTACGAAGTGTCCTGGCTGGATGCGGGGGGCAAGCCGCGTGTGGCAGTGGCTGAAATCTGCGTGCCGGCGTTGTCGCCTTTCCTGATCGAATCGAAGTCCCTCAAGCTCTATTTCAATTCCCTGAATTTCGAGCGTTTCGACGATGAAGGCGCTTTCCTGGCCCGCGTGCAGGCCGATCTTTCACAGGTGGCCGGTGCCAACGTGCAGTTGGCACTGTTCCCGCCTGCGCAGCATGCGCGGCTTGCCATCACGGATTTTCCCGGCATTTGCCTGGATGAACTGCCGCTTTCCTGCGAGAGCTTTGCGCTGAATCCGGACGCCCTGGAATCCGGTGGCGCGGTGGTGGAGGAAACGCTGCATACGCATCTTCTGCGCAGCCTGTGTCCTGTGACCAATCAGCCGGACTGGGCCAGCGTACTGGTCCGTTATCGCGGCCCGGCCATGGACCGGGCAGGTTTGCTGGCCTATCTCGTTTCCTATCGCCAGCATGCCGATTTCCATGAGCAGTGCGTGGAGCGCATCTTCATGGACATCCTGCAGCGTTGCAGGCCTGAGTCACTCACGGTCTATGCGCGCTATACACGCCGTGGCGGCCTGGACATCAATCCCTGGCGCTCCACGGAAGGCGTGGCACCCGAACGGTGGCGCCTCTTCCGGCAATAACTCAACCGGACTTTTATCGGCCCGGCTTGTCAGCGTGACGAGAGCTGCGGACAATGCCGCCGCCCCAATCGCCCAATCTTCCCAGGGAGTTTTCATGACCACGTATTTCGCTTTCAAACCGGCCGACAAGGTACAGCAGGAGATGGATGCATTGCTCGGCAAGATAGACAGCAGCAGCAAGGAAGCGCTGCACGAGCTGCATACCCGCGTCTCGGTGGAAATGATTGATGAAATCCTGAAGAACTGTGTGGAAGAACTCATTCACCGCTTCCAGGCCAGCGAGGAAGGGGCGGGCATCCTGAATACCCTGCTCGGCATCCTGAAAAGCACGGCCCATGTGCTGGTAAAACAGTTGCTGGGCAAGCACAGCAATGAAGAAGTGGCAAAGATGGCGGCCTTCCTGCGCCAGCGTCGCGTGGTAACGGCGGCTGGCGAAGTGCGCCATGGTTTTGCGCTGCCGGCCGACATGGCTGCTCAATTCACGGATATCTTTGCTGGCATTGCCGCCGGTACGGGCAAGGAAAGGAAGCCTGAACTCAATGCCCTCATGTTGGGTTTTGCTGACCTGGCCCTTGTGCACTTCTATGATGATTTTGTGGCTCCCATGAATCTCGGCTTCATCAAGCGCAAGGCTTCGGACCTGGGGCGCGGCACCATCAGCAAGGGCATCCATGTCGCGGTCAACAAGCTGATACCTCAACTGGGCAACAAGGAACTGGCGATTTTCGCGGATTATTACGGTTCCCTGTTCGTCGAGGTGTGAGGCTGGCGTTAAAAGTCCGTACAGGCCAGCGTTTTGCCTCCCGGGCTCTTTACAGGGTCCGGCTTGCGCAGGAATCATCAGTGTCCGCTTGAACCAGCATATCCATAAAACCGGAGCAGGGATTTCATATGGCTACCTTTTTTGCTTTTGCCGCCTCCGACCGCCTGAGCACGGGCAGCCTGACCCTGCTTGAGAATTTCGAAAAAGGCGTGCGTGAACCGCAGAGCCGCCTGTTCGTGGAAGTAGGGCAGTTGTTCACGGACGAGATCGTGGACACCTTGCTGCTCAATATCGTGCGCTCGGCCGAAAACAACCACTCCGGCGCCAAGGTGCTCGAGCAGTTTGCCGGCCTCATCAAGAGCACGGTGCATGCCCTCATCAGGCAGGTGCTGGGCAAGATGAGCAATGCGGAGCTGAGCCCGCTGGCCGGCTATATGCGCCAGCGTCGCCTGACGCTGACGATTGATGGTCAGGAAAAGGATTTCATCGCCATTCCCTTGCCTGCTGATTTCCACCAGCGTTTCCGCAGGGTGCTGGAGAGTGGTGCAAACGGCGAAAAGAACGCTGCCGAATTGCTGGCCTGCATGGAAATCTTTTCCGACAAGGCCCATACCGCCTTTTACGATGAATCCCTGGGAGCCATCAAACTGGGCTTCATCGGCCGCAAGATGGCGGATGTGGGAGGCGTGGCCCTGCGCAAGGGCGCGCAGGCGGCGACCAGGCGCCTTATCCCCGAGCTGGATGGCGAGGAGCTCAAGCAGTTCTGCGCCTATTTCCTGCTTATGTTGATTTCCACCTGATTCTTCCTGCCAGTAAAAAAGGGAATCACATCCTTAACTCCCTAAAGGACTTCGTCATTCCCGCGGAAGCGGGACAAAAGCACGAAGTGCGCGCCTGTAATAAGTCCCCTTGGGGGATTGAACAGCCGAAGGCTGGCCCGAAGAGCCTGCCCCGGAAGGGTTTAATCCGGGGGTAAGCGCAGCGAATAATTTCGTTGTTTCATGCACTGCTTCAGTTCATGAGATTCCCGCCTTCGCGGGAATGACGGGTTAAAAATGGGGTGAGGGAGCTGGATATATGAATCCCACAAAAAAAGCGGGCTTGGCCCGCTTTTTTATTGCCTCTACTTCAGGACGAGCAGCTGATTTCCAGATGGCGCCCCCAGTCCGGCGGCAGGGCGGCGTAGTGTTCGTTTTCCGGCTGTTCGTCGAAGGGATTGCCCAGCAGTTTGCGCAGGTTCTCGATTTCGCTGAAGTCGCCTGCCTCGGCTTTGTCGATGGCGATCTGGGCCAGATAGTTGCGCAGGATGTATTTGGGGTTGGCACGGTCCATGGCGATCTTGCGTTCGGCATCGTTGCTGTTTTCACGGACGAGGCGGTCGCGGTAGCGCACGAGCCACGCATCGAAGGCTTCGCGGTCCAGGAAGTCGTCGCGCAGCTTCGGGTGTTCTGTGGCTGTGCCGACGGTGGAAAGTGCGCGGAAGCTGCGGGTGTAGTCAGCCCCGTTTTTCATCAGCAGATCAAGGAAGGCGATGGCGAGCTCGCGGTCGCCCTCTTCGGCCTGTTGCAGGCCCAGTTTGCGACGCAGGCCCTGGGAGTAATGCTGTACCAGGAGGCTTTCATAACCTTGCAGCGTGCTGACCAGATGCTCGCGGTCCATCAGGCCGGACAGCGCATGGGCGAGTGCATTCAGGTTCCACAGGCCGATGGAGGGTTGCTGGTTGAAGGCGTAGCGGCCGTTGTAGTCGGAGTGGTTGCAGATGAAGCCGGGCTGGTAGGCATCCAGAAAGCCGTAGGGGCCGAAATCAAAGGTGGCGCCGGTGATGGAGAAATTGTCGGTATTCATCACGCCATGGGCGAAGCCGGCCAGTTGCCAGTCGGCCATCAGGACGGCGGTGCGGCGCACCACTTCGGCAAAGAGGCGTGCATAGGGCTGATGATCTTCGGCGAACTCGGGGTAGTGGCGGTCTATCACGTAATCGGCCAGGGTTTTCAGCAATTCGTGCTGCCCGCTGTGGAAGAGCCATTCAAAATGTCCGAAGCGGATATGTGAATCCGCCACGCGCAGCAGCATGGCGCCGCTTTCCGCCTTTTCACGTTGCACAGGCTCGTCGGAGCCGATGATGCAGAGTGCGCGTGTGGTGGCAATGCCGAGGCCGTGCATGGCTTCGCCGCCGAGATATTCGCGTATGCAGGAGCGCAGCACGGCGCGGCCGTCGCCAAAGCGGGAATAGGGCGTGCGGCCGGCACCCTTGAGGTGCAGGTCCAGGCGCTCGCCTTTTTCATTAACGATTTCGCCCAGCAGCAGGCCGCGGCCGTCGCCCAGTTCCGGGTTGTATTGGCCGAACTGGTGGCCGGTGTATTTCATGGCCAGCGGCTGGCTGCCCGGCAGGAGTTTCTGGCCGCCAAAATATTGCACGAACTCGGGGCGCAAGGACTGCTCAGGATCAATGTCCAGCAGGGCGGCCACCGCCGGATTGAAGGCAACGAGATGCGGGCGGGCAAAGCCGCTGGGTGCAAGTGGCGTGAAGAGGGCGTCCGGCAGGCGGGCGAAGGTGTTGTCGAAGGGGAGGTTTTCCAGTGTGTGCATGGCGGAATTCTACGCTGGCCTGATGTTATGTCGCGATGGCTGTTTTTTGTTGGAGCAGCTTTGACCGTAATGCCGAGGCATACGATGCCCTGTAGATGTGAATTCATTCGCACATGCCACCGCTCAGTGCGAATGAATTCGCACCTACGAAAACACCCCCTCCTATCCGTAGTCCAGGGGAGCTTTTCCTGTGCGGGAAGGGCGGGCGCATAAAAAAGGGCCGCATGATGCGGCCCTTTTTCGGTGTGGCGGATCAGGCCGAAGCGGCCTGGGCCATGAGCAGGCGGATGCGCTTGCGCTGCAGCTTGAGGCGGTACTCGATTTCCTTGAAGCGGTCGTGGAAGCGGACTTCGGCCCACTTCTGCTGGAGCTCTGCTTTTTTCTGCTGGAACTCTTCTTCCTTCACCTTGGCCCATTCCTGCAGGGCGGCGGTGAAGACTTCATACTCGTGGGCCATGCGGGCCTTGATGGCTTCCACATCGGCACGGCGTTCCTGGCGCTTTTCGAGCTGCTGCTCGGCACGCTTGAACTGCATGGTGAGCTGGGCCTTCTGGATGGCGAACTCGGAGCAGCGTTTGAGGTTGCGTGTGATGCCCACCCACGAGAGGGAAAGGATCAGCCATTTGGTGGGGTCGAACTGCCACCATTTCACGCCGTTGCGATAGTCGTACTGAAAGATGTGGTGGTAGTTGTGGTAGCCCTCTCCCCAGGTGACGAGCGCCAGCACGGGATTGTCACGCGCGGTGTTTTCGTCGGTGTAGGGACGACTGCCCCACATGTGGCAAAGCGAGTTGATGAAGAAGGTGACGTGGTGGCTGACCACGAGGCGCAGCAGGCCGCCGAGCAGGAACACGCCCCAGAGGTCGCCCAGCGCCCAGCCCAAGGCCAGGGTGAGGCCGAAGTTCATGGCCAGCACGATGGGCACGTAGTACTTGTGCTGGAACATCACGATCTTGTCGTTGAGCAGGTCGTTGGCGTTGCGGAAATCCGGTTCGCCGGATTCGTACTTGCGCAGCATCCAGCCGATATGGGCAAACCAGAAGCCGCGATTGATGGAGTAAGGGTCGTGGTCGACTTCGTCGAC
The DNA here is from genome assembly GCA_030146505.1 of Moraxellaceae bacterium. Lineage (GTDB taxonomy): Bacteria > Pseudomonadota > Gammaproteobacteria > Pseudomonadales > Moraxellaceae > UBA2031. The sequence continues at coordinate 9,389 of JASLCO010000331.1, read as the reverse complement.
ATGGCGATGGTGGGTGCGGTGGCCGGAGGCCCAGATCAGGATGCTGTTCTGGATGGCCATGGCGCCGAAGAGCATGTAGAAAATCTTCAGCGACCAGTGTGCTTCATAGGCGCGGTGCGCCCACAGGCGATGGTAGCCACCGGTGATGGAGAGACCGTTACAGGCCAGCAGCACCACGAAGCTGAGCCAGGCGGCCAGGCTGAAATCATGCGTCAGGGCATACCAGGGAATCGCGATGAGAGCGGCGATTGGCGTAGCCGTGAGCACGATGGCAGCGACCCAGTTGATAGGCGCACGCTCGGAAGTAGCGGTCGTCATGTGTGTGCAGTCCTCAGTGGTTGAGAGTTGATTGCGCGCGCCGATTGTACCGCCTCGGCCCGGGGTCGGCGATTGCCCGGACTGTCATTGGTCGCATCATGCCTGCCTCGGGGCGGGCGGTATCAGGCCGGGAGCAGGGCATGGCGCGTCACGGGCTTGACCGGGCACTGGAAGGACGTGGCTGCCAGCAGCTTGCCCAGGGCAGGTAGATGGGGGCCCAGCAGCGCTTTTCCAGTGGTTAGCAGGGCCACCGAGGTATCCCGCTCCGGGTCGGCCCAGCAGAAGATGTTGGAGAGCCCGAGGTGGCCGTAGGCGCGGCGTGTCATGGGGCCGTACATGCCGATGGGACTGTTGCCCAGCATCATACCCATGGAATAGCGCATGGGCATGAGCAGGGTGCGGTCCAGTTCCGGGCGGCCGCATTCCAGCACGGCGCGCTTCACCGTCATGGGCTGGAATATCTGCTGGCCGTTGTAAGTGCCGCCATTGAGCAACATCTGGAAGAAGCGGCTGGCTTCCTCGGCGGTGGCGTAGATGTTGCCGGCCGGGCAGATGGTGTCCATGAAACGCGGGTCGTTGGTCATGCGCACGGCCAGGTCCAGATCGCCGCCCAGCACGTTCTTGATATACATGTTCACCGGGCCCACGGGCTTGAAGCCGGTACTGTAGTTGCTGGCGGCAAGCTCGCGGTCCTGCTCGGGCAGGCCGTAGTTGAAGAAGCGCATGCCCATGGGTTCGGCGATGGTCTCGCGCAGGAACTCGCGGGCGCTCATGCCGGTTACGCGCTCGATGAGCTCGCCGAAGATGTAACCGGCGGTGATGGCGTGATAGGCGACACGGTGGCCGGAGGGCGAAACCGGGCGGGCGGCGCAGAGCTTGGCGACGATGGCGTCCACGTCGTAGAGCAGTTCGGGGTCGAAATCGCCATCGATGCTGGGAATGCCGCCACGATGGGCCAGCAACTGGTGGATGGTGGCGTTGCGCTTGCCGTTCACCCCGTATTCGGGGATGTAGTGGCTGATGGGGTCCAGAAGATCGATCAGGCCGCGCTCGTCCAGCAGGTGCACCAGCATGGCGGTGACGACCTTGGAGGCCGAGAACAGGCAGACGGGGGTGTCGGGCGTGGCCAACACCTTGGAGGTATCGGCACTGTCTTCCGGGCCGTTGCCATGGGCATGGCCTATGGCGCGGTTGAGCACGATCTTGCCTTCACGGCGCAGGCAGAAGGTGATGGCGGGTGAAAAGCCGGTACGGTAGAGGCCTTCCACGGCGGCCCAGATTCTTTCCGCCTGGCCCGGACGGAAGCCGGCGCTGGTGGCCGTTTCTTCCCCGGCAAAATCGATGGTGGTGACGCTGGCAAGATCAGCGGGAACGCGGCAGGTATTGGTGGACAGCAGCTTCACGACTACCTCAAGGCTTTGACTTGTATTGACTTCCGTGACTGCCGCGCACAGTACATGGTCCCGGTCCATGGGGCCAATAGGCAGAAAGGCCAGTTTGCTGGCCTGATCCGGTCGTTTCCCGACAAGTTCTCAGCCCTTGCGCGCTTTTCCCCCCATGAGGCGCTGTGCCATGCCCAGTGGACGCAGGATGGGGCTGGCCATGTCCACGGTAGCGGTCACGCTGTCTACCTGATGGCGTACATGCTGGATTTCGTGGCGTATCTCGCCGAAGCCGGCATGGATGTCCTGCACATTGCCGGTGATGCCTTCGAGACGCGTCTGCAGCAGATCGATATGACCGCTCAGAGAGGCCACATGGCCGGCCACCTCGTTCATGTTCTGCACGGTGAGCATGATGCGGTAGGCCATGACGAGGAATTCCAGCGCGGCCCGTATCACGGCAGCCGTCACCAGCCAGGCCAGCGGTGCAATCAGCAGGGCGACCAGTCCCCACCAGGGCGAAAACCAGAAGGCCAGTGCGGTGAGTGCGGCAATCACCACGGCGGCGCCGAAGAGCAGCAGCACATAGAAAATCGGCAGCAGCTGCATGGAGAGGTAACGGCCGAAGCGCAGGTCGGCAATGCCGCCCATGAAGTGGCTGATACGGTTTTCCGGGGCAGGGGCCGGGGAAGATTGTGAAGAAATCATGCCAACGTCCTCAAAAAGGCTGCCGGCAGCATAAGGGTAAAGTGGCCGGGGGGATTGACCGCTTCGTCATGGTCTCAGGGTTTTGCGGACAAGCGCGCGACATCGGCCAGCACCTGCGCCGCATGCGTGCCGGTATTCACGTCCGGATAGTGGTAGACCACGGTGCCTTCAGGGTCGATAAGGAAGGTCTGGCGGCTGGAAAAGCTCATGGGGCCGAAGCCGCGGTTCACGCCCATGGTTTTGGACAGCTCGGCTTTTTCATCCGAGAGCAGGGTGAAGGGCAGTTTCAGCAGGGTGGCGAATTCCTTGTGCGAAGCCACGCTGTCCTGGCTTACGCCTATGACCACCACATTGGCTTTCTGGAAATCATTCCAGCGCTCGCTGAATTTTTTCGCTTCCTCGGTGCAACCCGAAGTCTTGTCACGCGGATAGAAATACAGGGCCACCCATTTGCCTTTGTAGTCCGTCACTGCGTGCTCTTTGCCATCCTGATCCGGCAGCTTGATCGTGGGTGCCGCCGTGCCCACCCATTTGCCCTCGGCCTGGGCTGTGAGGGGCAGTGAAAGAGGCAGGGCGAGCAACAAGCTGAGAAAAACGGTATGCAGGGCTTTCATGGCCGGACTCCTTGGCGGGAATGGCGCCCATGCTGCGGGCTTTTACGCGCTCATGCGAGTGCTTTTTTGTTCCTGTATTTCACCCGCGGGTGTACTTACCACTTGGCGTACTGGTCTTCCACAAAACCGGGCAGGCCCCGGATGGCAATCACCTTGCCGTCCACACGCAGCTCGCCATCGAAGCGGCCGAAAAGCTGTTTGAAATTGCTGGCGACAAAACCGGCATTCACTTTCTCGCGGTGCATGCCGGCAGGGGTGAAGCGCAGGTTGACGAGGCCGTCGTCTGATCGCACCTGCCAGGGCTGCATGAGATCGTCCTGGCGGAAATCGAAGCGGGTGAGGTTGACCTTCACCAGCCGGCCGTCAATCCACAGACAGTTTTCCGTGAAACTGGTTTCGTTCACACCGCAAGAGAGGTTGAGGCCGAGACGGTGGCCATCCGCCATGCCGGAAAAACAGGCCCAGTTCCAGAAGGTTTCGCGGCGCATGAAGCCGCAGGAAAAATCGTGGTGGCCCATGGCGCCGATGGCGGCAAGATCGGTTTCCCGGCCCTGGTGCAAAAGGCGTCCGGTGATATGCAGGCCGGCTGTTTTATTGGCGTAGACCCAGCCGGAGTAGGCCGTGCGCGTGCACAGGGACATGGGCTGGAAACCGGTCTCGGGCATGGCGGCTTCCAGCAGGAAGTCATCGCCCAGCTTCACGCTCAGGGTTTTCTGGCGCGGCGCGGCTTCGTAGCCCATGCGTATGTCCGTGCCGGGCAGGCGGAAGTGGCTTTCCCCGCTCACGGGATTGTCGGAAAGCGTGAGGCCCAGGCCCAGAGGGCTGCGCAGCGAGCGTGAAAAAAGCTCGCCACTTTCCATGTCGTACACATACACGAAGGCAACGCCGAGATGGCGCAGATGGGCGAGGGCGCAGCCGAAAATCAGATGTTCGCTCATGGCGCCGAAATACTGGAACTGCTTGAAACCCATCCAGTTGGCGAAGCGGCCGGCTGGCTTGCCGAAGGGCGTGTGCAGGCGGAATTCGTCGGCATTTATCTGGTGCAGCGAATCCGTGAAATGTCCGAAGCGGGGCTGACCATTCACGATGAGGGAGGTTTGCGGGCTGACGGCGATATGGGTGGCGGCGTTCATGCGGAGTCCGGTGTTTTGAGGGGGTGTTGTTCTTGTTTTCTTGTGCCCTGATTCTGGAGCTCGTCATCCCGGCGTAGGCCGGGACCCATACGGCAGTGAAACTTTCCCCGGCCTATGGGCCCCGGCCTGTGCCGGGGTGACGGTGGTTTTACAGGGGCCATTGTGGTGGGGTGACAAAGCCGCGGGTGTTTTCGCGGAAATGGCCGTCCTCGTCCCGTTCGAGTCCGATGACGGCCGCTGCTCGATTATCAGCAGTCTGCACCAGCGTCTCAACAAGTGCCGTGGCTGCCTGCGCATCACCAATAAGGACAGGCGGCGCCACCTCGGTCAGCCAGTGCTCCTTGGGCAGGCGTATCCAGTGCAGGCCGGCATCACGGTAATGCGCGAGGAAATCCGCCTGCGGCATCCACCAGCCGGCGAGGTGGTTTGCCGTGGCCGAATGCGGTGCCCAGTCCGGTCCGGCCCCCGGTGGATAAAACAGCCGGCCCTTGAGCAGGCAGACCGGCGAAGGTTCCGGCAGGCCCAGGTGCCTGAGGAGGCCGCGACCCTCGGGTGTGCGCGAAAGCGTCAGCTGATGTTCCAGCAGGCGCTGCACTTTCAGGTCCAGCCTGTCCTTGAGGCCGGGCCCTACCCATTGCGAGAGCACACCGCCTGGCGCCACGCCCAGATAGAACTTCACAGCGACTTCCCAATGCTGCAACTCGCCGCTCTGGCGTTCTTCCACCAGAAAGTCCAGCTCGCCCAGGGTGAGGTTTTTCGAACGCACGGCCAGATTGCGACCGACCAGGCGATACAGCGGGTTGTCTTCCCACGTTAACCAGAACGCCAGGAGCGCTTCGAAATAGCTGCCGAGGCGAGGGTCGCCGCGCCGGGCGAGCGCGCTAAGCAGGGGGCCGGGGTTCTGGTCCAGCGCGGCCAGCCAGTTGTAACTCGCACGGAAAGCGCGTTCACACCAGGCGGCATTCAGCCAGCGGACATCGGCCGGACTCGGGTTCAGCAGGGGCGGGCTGGCCAGGGCCCAGGCAAGGTCACGCACGACCGGCTGCGACCACTGCTGCCAGCAGGTGGCGTAACCGCTGTTTTCGACCATTGCCAATGACTCCATGGTTTTCCTTGTCCTCCGCTGCCTGTATTCTCCGCGCCGGATTTTTACCACCTGTTTGCCAAGGGACATGGCCAGCGCCAAGGCATTCTCTTGAGGGGATTCAGCATGAGCAACAACCAGACCGCACTCGTCCCAACAGCATTAGTAACGGGCGGCGGCTCCGGCATAGGCCGCGAGCTCTGCAAGCTCTTCAACCGCGATGGCTACCGGCTCGTCATCGTCAGCCTGCTGGAGTCCGAACTGGCGGAAACCAAAGCCGAGCTCCTGGCCGCCAATCCCGCCGCCGACATCATCACCATACAGCAGGATCTCTCCGCACCCACGGCCGGTGATGATCTTCATGCCGACATCAGGGCGCGCGGCATAGAGGTGGACGTGCTGGTGAACAATGCCGGCTTCGGCCTCTGGGGCGAGCATCTGTCGCTGGCGCCGTCACGCGTGCAGTCCATGCTGCAGCTCAATATCGTCACGCTCACCAGCCTGACCACCCATTTCGGTGCCGAGATGAAAGCGCGCGGCGAGGGCCGCATCCTCAATATCGGCTCCACCACGTCCTTCCAGCCGCTGCCCTACCTGGCCGCCTATGCCGCCAGCAAGGCCTATGTGGTGTCCTTCAGCGAAGCCATTGCGGAAGAGATGGCGCCGTTTGGCGTCTCCGTGACCTGCGTTTGCCCGGGTACCACGCAAACCAAGTTCCTCTCCAGCGCCGGTGTGAAAAGTTCCGAGGAAAACAGCATGGCCTCGCTGGCCTACTGGGCCGACAAGGCGGCCATGTCACCCGAAGACGTGGCACGCGTGGCTTACGAAGGCCTGCAGTCCGGCAGCCGCCGTCCCATTCCCGGTTTCTCCAACTGGGTGCATTTCCTCGGCAGCCGCATCATCCCCAACCGGGTGATGGGCAAGATGATGAACCAGCTCAACGCGCTCCAGAATCACTGACAAGCTGCTGCGCTTCACGAGTCTTGTGAGGTCGTCACTGTCCTTCCAGCGCGGCTTGTGGCAAGCAAAATAGGAATGTTCGCGGCTGAAGCCGCTCCTACGGAAACTTGACCGGCACCCGTAGGAGCGGCTTCAGCCGCGAATGCTGCCCACCCTTCGATTGCCCTTCCGGATTCTCTATACTGCGCAGCCTCCGCCCGCTGTCCCGGAAATCCGTTTCATGACCGGCAACTCTGCTTCTGCTGTCACCCTGCATCCTGTTGCAGGCCCGCTCACGGGCCGCGTGATCGTCCCCGGTTCCAAGTCCATCACCAATCGTGCGCTGTTGCTGGCCGCACTGGCCAAAGGCCGCTCCGTACTCACCGGCGCACTGAAAAGCGATGACACCCGCCATATGGCCACGGCCCTTCGCGCCATGGGCGTGAGCGTGGAAGAGCCCGATGCCACCACCTTCATCGTGGAAAGCACGGGCCAGCTGCAAGCACCGGCCGCGCCACTTTTTCTCGGCAATGCCGGTACCGCCACGCGCTTCCTGACTGCTGCTGTCGCCACCATCAACGGTACGGTTGTTGTCGATGGCGACGAACATATGCGCAAGCGCCCGATTGCGCCGCTGCTCACGGCATTGCGCTCCATCGGTATTGAGGCCGTGAGTGAAACAGCCTGTCCGCCGGTAACGGTGAAAGGCTCGGGGAAAATTCCCGGTGGCCGAATAGAAATCGACGGTGGTCTTTCCAGCCAGTATGTGTCTGCGCTGCTCATGATGGCGGCCTGCGCCAGTGCGCCCATGGACATCGTACTCACCGGCAAGGACATAGGCGCCCGCGGCTATATCGATCTTACTTTTTCCGCCATGCAGCATTTCGGCGCCGTGGTGAAAGTCATCGGCGAAGGCCACTGGCAGGTACAGCCCACCGGCTATGTCGCGCGTGACTATCTGATTGAGCCTGATGCTTCTGCAGCGACGTATTTGTGGGCAGCAGAAGTATTAACGGGCGGCCGTATCGACATCGGCATGGCGGCGGAAAATTTCAGTCAGCCCGATGCCAAAGCCCATGCTGTCATCGCACAATTCCCGCGCATGCCCGCCCTGATCGACGGTTCGCAAATGCAGGACGCCGTGCCCACACTGGCAGCATTGGCTGCTTTCAACGAAACGCCGGTACGCTTTGTCGGTATAGAAAACCTGCGCGTAAAGGAATGCGATCGCACCAGTGCCATGGCCATCGAGCTGTCACGTGTGCGTGCAGGGCTGGCCGTGGAAGAGGGCGATGACCTCATCGTGAATGGCGACCCTGCACTGGCCGGCCAGACTTTGCCGGCAGAAATCTTTACCTATGCCGATCACCGCATTGCCATGAGCATGGCGCTGATAGCCCTGAAAGTTTCCGGCCTCAGCATTCTTGATCCGGGCTGTGTCGCCAAGACCTTCCCGGCGTATTGGGATGTGCTGAAAAGCCTGGGCGTGAAAATGGAGTTTCGTAGCTGATTTTCTCGGCTCCGATTATTTAACGCTTCAGTAGGAACAAGGAGGTCGTCATGAAGGCAAATGCCGCACAAGAATTGCTGGATACGCTTGAAGCCCGCTTCGGGAAAAATCCGCAGCGCCATAAGGGCCTGGGCTGGGACAAGGTGCTGGCCAGGCTTGAGGGCAACAAGTCTGCCCTCAAGGCACTGGCTGAAATGGAAGGCTCGGGTGGTGAGCCGGACGTGATCGGTTACGACAAGAAATCCGGCCAGTTCATCTTTTGTGATTGCTCGGCGGAAACGCCGGCCGGCCGCCGTAGTCTCTGCTTTGATCGCAAGGCGCTGGATGCCCGAAAGGCCAACAAGCCCAAGGGCAATGCGGCCGAGCTTGCGGCTGCGATGGGGGTAGAGCTTTTATCCGAGCAGCAGTACCGCCAGCTACAGGAGCTGGGCGAGTTCGATACGAAGACTTCCAGCTGGATTGCGACGCCTGATGATGTGCGCGCACTGGGTGGTGCACTGTTCTGTGATCGTCGCTATGACAAGGTCTTCGTCTATCACAATGGCGCCGAGTCTTACTATGCCAGCCGCGGCTTCCGCGCCTTGCTTCGCGTGTGAATGAAGAAAAATAAAAAGCCCCGCCATGCGGGGCTTTTTTTATGAAGCAGTTTTATTTATTTCTCGCGGCGCGCCACACCATCCACCAGCAGGCGCTGGATGGCTTCGCCCAGGCGCTTTTGTTCATCCCGGTCTTCCGGTGTGCGCAGGAAGCGCAGCACGCTCATGACGATCATGCCGACGACAGCGTGGCCGGTGGCTTCGGTATCCAGATCCTCGCGGAAAAATCCCAGGCGCACGCCGTTTTCCATATAGGCCGCCGTCAGCTTGCCGGCCCAGTCCATGAGGTCCAGCACGCGGCGGTTCATGTCCGGGTCTATGGACGTGGCTTCGAACAGCACCATGCGCGCCGTGGCAGGGTTTTCGGTGAGGATTTCGGTGAGGCGCCGTGCGATGCGTGCGGTCTGTTCGCGATAGTCCGCCAGGGAACCCGCCGCGGTCGGGGCATTTTCGGCGCTCATGGCCGCGATGATCTTGCTTGTCACCTCATTGATCACGTGCTCGAGGATGTCGCGCTTGTTTTCGAAGTGGCGATAGAAAGTGCCGTGGCCTATGCCCAGGCGCTTGGCGATATCGGCAATGGCGGTCTGGTGGTAGCCGCGCTCGGAGAACTCCGTAAAGGCGGCCTGGATGATGTCGGCGCGCAGTTGCAGGCGGTTGCGCTCGGCCCGGGAGAGGGTTTGTTCAGTCATGGATTCGCTCATGCGGCGATGGTAGCCGACAGGGTCAGAAATGACGATAAAATCAGAAATTGACATGTAATTCCGTAAATGACAATCTGTTCCGGTTTTCGGTGACAGGCCATGAGGCCTGAACCGACAGAGCCTGTTTGTCATCCGGAGACCCTGTCATGGCCAAAGCCGGCCGCAAAAGCGCCCAAGCCCCATCACGCCTGACCGAGGTGGATGCCCTCATCATCGGCGCAGGGCCGTCCGGTCTCAGTGCCTGCATCAAGCTCAGGGAACGTGGCATCAGCAACACGGTCATCCTCGACCGGGCGCCGCGCATAGGCGGTACCTGGGCGCTGAATGATTACCCCGGCCTGCGTTGCGATGTGCCCAGCGAGCTGTATTCCCTGGGCTTTGCGCCCAAGCCGGACTGGAGC
>JASLCO010000234.1 GCA_030146505.1 Moraxellaceae bacterium | reverse complement strand
TTCATCGAGCTGTGCTGCCAGCGCAAGATTCCGCTGGTCTTCCTGCAGAACATCACCGGCTTCATGGTGGGCAAGAAATACGAAGAAGGTGGCATCGCCAAGAACGGCGCCAAGATGGTCCATGCGGTTGCCTGCGCGAAAGTGCCGAAATTCACCGTCATCATCGGTGGCAGCTTCGGCGCCGGCAATTACGGCATGTGCGGCCGCGCCTACGAGCCCCGCTTCCTGTTCATGTGGCCCAATGCCCGCATCTCCGTGATGGGCGGCGAACAGGCCGCGAGCGTGCTCACCGACGTGAAAAAAGCCGCGCTCGCCAAGCAAGGCGTGAACTGGACAGCGGAAGAAGAAGCCGCCTTCCGCCAGCCACTGGTGGAAAAATACGGCCGCGAAGCCCAGCCCGCCTACGCCAGTGCCCGCCTCTGGGACGACGGCGTGATCGACCCGGCACAAACGCGCGACGTGCTGGGGCTGGCGATTTCCGCCGCACTGAATGCGGAAATCCCGGAAACGAAATTCGGCGTATTCCGTATGTGATTTTGGCGCCCTCTCCCCGCTAGCGGGGAGAGGGCGTAATCCCGAACATGAGGAAAAGACCATGAGCACCCTCCTCTCCACACTGGATGAACGCGGCGTCGCCACCCTCACGCTCAACCGGCCCGAGGTGCACAACGCCTTCGACGATGCACTGATTGCCGAACTCAACCACGCCATCGACCATTACGCCCGTCATCCCGGTGTACGCCTTCTGGTGCTGCGCTCGGCCGGCAAGAGCTTTTCTGCCGGTGCCGACCTTGCATGGATGAAACGCATGGCGGGCTTTTCACGCGAAGACAATGAAAAGGATGCGGCGGAACTGGAAAGGCTTATGCAGGGCCTGCATGCCTTTCCCAAGCCGACCATGGCCGTGGTGCAGGGCGTGGCCTATGGTGGTGCCGTGGGTCTCGTGAGTTGCTGCGACATCGCCCTCGCCAGTGAACAGGCCTCCTTTGCATTGTCCGAAGCCAGACTCGGCCTCGCGCCGGCCGTCATCAGTCCCTATGTGGTCGCCGCCATCGGTGCACGCCAGGCTTCCCGCTATTTCCTCTGTGCCGAGCGTTTCAGCGCAGCGCGTGCACAGGAAATCGGCCTGGTGCATGAAGTGGTGGCGGCTGACGCGCTGGAGACCACCAGCATCCACATGATTGAAACCCTGCTGGCCAACGGCCCCGTCGCCCTCATGGCCTGCAAGGCCCTGCTGCGGAAAATCGCACCTGCCGCCACGCCGGAAATCCGCGACTACACCACCACCCTGATCGCCAGCCTGCGCACCTCGCAGGAAGGCCAGGAAGGTTTGTCCGCCTTTTTTGAAAAACGCGCGCCAGCCTGGCAGCAGAAACGCTGAGCTCAAGGAATATCCCCATGTTCAAGAAAATCCTGATGGCAAATCGTGGCGAGATTGCCTGTCGCGTCACCCGTACCGCGCACAAGCTGGGCATCCAGACTGTCGCGGTCTACTCCGATGCCGATGCCGGTGCGCTGCATGTAGAAATGGCAGACGAAGCCGTGCGCATAGGGCCCGCGCCCAGCCGCGAATCCTATCTCTGTCTCGAAAAAATCATCGCCGCCGCGATGGCCACCGGTGCCGAAGCCATCCATCCCGGCTATGGCTTCCTCTCCGAGAACGCCGCCTTTGCCAGGGCCTGTGCCGACAATGGCCTCAAGTTCATCGGGCCGTCTGCGCACGCCATCACGGCCATGGGCGCCAAATCCGGCGCCAAGGCCCTGATGGAAAAAGCCGGCGTGCCACTGGTGCCGGGCTACCACGGCGAAGAACAGGCAGATGCCTTCCTGCAGGAACAGGCGCGCGCCATGGGCTATCCGGTCTTGCTCAAGGCCTCTGCCGGCGGTGGCGGCAAAGGCATGCGTGCCGTGCATGAAGACCGCGAATTCCTGGAAGCGCTGCATGCGGCGCAACGCGAAGCCATGAATGCCTTTGGCGATGCGCGCATGCTGATCGAGAAACTCCTCATCGAACCGCGCCATGTGGAAGTGCAGATATTGGCGGACAGCCACGGCAATGCCGTGTATGTCTTCGACCGTGACTGCTCCATCCAGCGCCGCCACCAGAAAGTGGTGGAAGAGGCGCCGGCGCCCGGCCTTACGCCCGAGTTGCGCCAAGCCATGGGGGAAGCCGCCGTGCGGGCGGCAAAAGCCATCCGGTATGAAGGTGCCGGCACGCTGGAATTCCTGGTGGACAAAAACGGCGATTTTTATTTCATGGAAATGAACACGCGCCTGCAGGTGGAGCATCCGGTAAGCGAGCTCATTGCCGGGCTGGACCTGGTGGAATGGCAGTTGCGCGTGGCGGCGGGCGCGGCCCTCCCCTTCACGCAGGATGAGCTTGTGCCACACGGCCATGCCATTGAAGTGCGTCTTTATGCCGAAGACCCGGACCGTGATTTCCTGCCATCCACCGGACAGCTCCGCGTGTTCTCGCTGCCAGCCGGCGAAGGCCTGCGCATGGACACCGGCTATCGCCAGGGCGATGCCGTCAGCGTGCATTACGACCCCATGATGGCCAAGCTCATCGCCTGGGGCGAAAACCGCGAGCAGGCGGCGGCCCGCCTGCATCAGGCCCTGCTGCACACATGCGTGGCCGGCGTGCGTCACAATGCGGCTTTTCTTGCGCGTGTGCTGGCGCATCCGGCTTTCCTGAAAGCATCGCTGCATACGCGCTTCATCGAAGAACACCAGCAGGATTTGCTGCCGGGCACTCCTGAAAACCTGTCGCGTTTTTTCCTGCTTGCCGCGCTCATCCGCCAGCAGGAGGCCACAGCCCATGCCACGCAGGAGGCCCGCTCTCCCTGGCAACAGCTGCGCGATTTCCGCATCGGCCCCGCCGATACGATTGCCGTGCCCGTGAAACTGGAAGGCAAGGAAGGGGAAGGCAATCAGCATACCGTCATGCTGACCGCCCGGAATGGAAGCCATGCGTGGCAAATCGGTGAGAAGCAAGGGCTGGCCAGCCTCGCCATGCAAGACAATGTGGCCACCCTCACGGTGGACGGCCATCGCGAAACATTCAGCGTGGCCCTGTCACCTGATGGCGTGGATGTCTTCCACCAGGGCCGCCATCTCGCCTTCAGCACCCGGCACCACGCCGAAACCACGGCCGCGCAGGATGACAAGCATTACAACGCCCCCATGAATGGGCGCATCGTCAGCGTCAACGTGAACGCGGGCGATACCGTCAAAGCGGGCGACACCCTGCTCGTGATGGAGGCCATGAAAATGGAACACCGCATACGCGCGCACCAGGACGGTATCGTGCAAGCCATTACAGTGGCCAGCGGTGCCCTCGTCAGCGAAGGCCAGGTCCTGGCCGAACTGGAGGGCTGAGCGCCATGAACCGGAATCCCGTCATCTGGCAGCCTTCCGCCGAACGCATTGCCGCTGCCCGCATCACTGACTGGCAACGCTTCCTGAAAGAAAAACAGGGCCTCTCCTTTCCTGATTACGCGGCCCTGCATCACTGGTCCGTGGAAAACCGCGCCAGCTTCTGGCAAAGCCTGGTGGATTATTTCGGCGTGCACTTCCACACCCAGGCGCAAACCGTACTGGGGCGGGACAGCATGCCCGGCGCCGAATGGTTTCCCGGCGCCACACTCAACTTTGCCGAACACCTGCTGCGCCGCCACGATGACCACACCGCGCTGGCCGGCTGGCTGGAAACCGGCGAATGCCGCCGCTTCAGCTACCGCGAACTGAATACCGCCGTGGCACGTCTTGCCGCCTTTTTCAAAACACAGGGCGTGGTGGCCGGCGACCGTATCGCAGGCTTCCTGCCCAATATTCCCGAAGCCGTGATCGCCATGCTGGCAGCCACGCGCCTGGGTGCCGTCTGGTCGTCCTGCTCACCGGATTTCGGCCTGCAAGGCGTGCTGGACCGCTTCGGCCAGATCGCCCCCACTGTGCTCATCAGCGCCAACGCCTATTACTACAACGGCAAGGCCGTGGACTGCCTGGCGCGCGTGGCGGAAATCCGCCGTGCCCTGCCCTCCCTGCGCAAAGTGGTGGTGGTCCCCCTGACAGAAAAAGCACCCGATCTCACCCGCATTCCCGACGCGGTTTCCTGGGCCGACACACAAACCGATACGCATGAGGCTCCCGGCTTCACGCCGGTCCCCTTCGCGCATCCGCTTTACATCATGTATTCCTCGGGCACGACGGGCGTGCCCAAGTGCATCGTGCACGGTACCGGCGGCACGCTGTTGCAGCACCTGAAAGAGCTCGCCCTGCATACCGGCATCACGCGTGATGACGTGGTGTTCTACTACAGCACCTGCGGCTGGATGATGTGGAACTGGCTGGTGTCCACGCTCGCGCTGGGTGCCACCGTCGTGCTCTACGACGGTTCGCCTTTCGCCCGCAAGGGCCGCCTGCTCTGGGACATGGCCGAAACGGAAAATATTTCCGTCTTCGGTACCAGCGCCAAATATCTGGCCGCCCTGGAAAAAGCCGGCATCAGGCCGCGCGAATCGCATGACCTCGCCGCACTCAAGACCGTACTCTCCACCGGCTCGCCACTCGCCCACGAAGGCTTTGACTACGTGTACCGCGACATCAAGCAGGATGTCTGCCTCTCCAGCATTTCCGGCGGCACCGACATCATTTCCTGTTTCGCCCTCGGTAATCCCGCGCTGCCCGTGCGCCGTGGCGAATTGCAATGCAAGGGTCTCGGCATGGCCGTGGACATCTTCGACGAAACCGGCCACTCCATAACGGACGAAAAAGGCGAGCTGGTCTGCACCCGCGCCTTTCCCTCCATGCCGGTCGGCTTCTGGAACGATGACGACGGCCGGAAATACCGCAGCGCCTATTTCGAGCGTTTCCCCGGCCTCTGGGCACACGGCGATTACGGCGAACAAACCGCGGCAGGCGGCCTCATCATCCACGGCCGCTCCGATGCCGTGCTCAACCCCGGCGGCGTACGCATAGGCACGGCCGAAATCTACCGCCAGGTGGAAAAAGTGCCGGAGGTGCTGGAGTCCATCGCCATCGGCCAGGACTGGGAAGGCGACGTGCGCGTGGTGCTCTTCGTGAAGCTGCGCGAAGGCCGCGCGCTTGACGACACGCTGCAAGCCACCATCCGCCAGGTCATACGCGAGAACACCACGCCCCGCCATGTGCCCGCGAAAATCGTGCAGGTGGAAGACATCCCCCGCACCATCAGCGGCAAGATCGTGGAGCTGGCCGTGCGCAATGTGGTGCTGGGCAAGCCTGTGAAGAATACGGATGCGCTGGCAAACCCCGAGGCACTGGAATTTTTCCGCGACCGCATGGAGTTGCGGGAATGACGGCTAATCCCTTATCAGGCAAATAGCTCGCATGAAAAAGGCCGCATGATGCGGCCTTTTTCCTTATCTCCCACCTCAAGACCAGAAATAACTGTTCTGGTTCTGCAGGATGTTGTTGACGATGTAGCTGGACAGGGCACACACCGTCATATGGGCATGCACGGTTGTTTCCGAAGGCAGGATGCTGGCATCGGTAATGAAAAGCCCTTTTACCTCGTGGCATTCGCCCCAGGGATTGACCACGGACGAGAACGGATCCTTGCCCATGCGGCAGGTACCCTGCGGCTCATAGCCCAGCATGCGCAGGGTGAAGAGGCCGAGGCTGCCGTATTCGATCTTGTCCACGGCCTTGTCGAGATCAAAGACACTGCTGGCAGCGGTCAGGTTATAGGCCGGCAGATGCACTTTCTCGGCGCCGGCGGCAAACATGATGCGGCCTGCACTCTTGAGCGCGGCCTTGAACTGCTCGAACTCATCGCGGCTCAGGTTCCACTCGACCCGTTTTTCACCGGTGTAGGGATCGCCTATCCAGTGCACATAGCCCTGGCCGTGGTCGTGCACGAAGACGTTCAGGGCGGAATAGTATTTGTAGTTTTCCATGAAGCGCACATGGGCATCGCCTTCGCCCATTTCACCCTGGGAAATCAGCTGCACAGGCGCGGCAAGACCGCTGACCATGAGCACATGCCCCTG
>JASLCO010000224.1 GCA_030146505.1 Moraxellaceae bacterium | reverse complement strand
CACAAAGGAAATGGCATGCACGTCCGGATGGGCCAGCAACTGGTCCACCTGCTCACGCCCACCGTGCACGACCTGCAGCACGTTTTTCGGCGCACCGGCTTCAAGGAAGAGTTCGGCAATGCGCGTTGGCGTCATCGGGTCCTGTTCGGAAGGCTTGAGCACAAAGGTATTGCCGCAGGCGATGGCCAGCGGAAACATCCAGAGCGGAATCATGGCGGGGAAGTTGAAGGGCGTGATGCCTACGCACACGCCCAGCGGCTGGATGATGGAGTAGGTGTCTATGCCGTTGGCGACGTTCTCCACCGTTTCGCCCATGAGCAGCGACGGGATATTGCAGGCGTGTTCCACTACTTCAATGCCGCGCCAGACATCGCCCTTGGCATCGGCGAAGGTCTTGCCGGTTTCTTTTGCGAGGATTTCCGCCAATTCATCGTGATGCGCTTTCAGCAGATGCTGGAAAGTGAGCATGACGCGGGCACGCGCCGGCGCCGGGGTGTCGCGCCAGCTTTTGAACGCCTCTTTCGCAGCGGCAACGGCACGGTTCACTTCATCTGCCGTGGCGAAAGGCACTTCGGCCAGCACCTCCTGAGTGGCGGGGTTGAGGACGGGCAGGTGTTCCCGGCTCTGGCTTTCCTGAAAGCGGCCTTCCAGCAAAAGGGGAATCTGGCGGGTGATCATGATGGCGTTCTCCGTATCGCATGCTTGTAGAGACGCCCTGCTGGAGCAGGGTCTGGGATGATGTTGTATTTCTAGCACTGCCGCCTGGCCTGTGAAATTGCATATCTTGGCGCTGGCAGGTATGATCTTGGTGTTATCTCTGAGGCGACTCTCCATGCCCATTGTTTCTTCCTGGCCGCTGGCGGCCGGCAGCCGGCGCTATGTCATCCCGGCCTTTGCCCGGCAGTTGCTGGCTACCGACCGGCGCAGCCGCGACTGTTATCCCGAGGCCATGGGTTTTTATGGCCATGCCGCCGGCCATGCCATGCAGCGTAGTCGGCCCGAGCATGAAGAGCACCTGTTGCTCCATTGTGTGCAGGGGCGCGCCACTCTCGAGGTGGATGGTGATGCGCAGGCCTTGCAGGCCGGGATGCTGGCCGTGTTGCCGGCGGGCATCGCCCATGCCTATCGCGCGGACAGTCGCGAGCCCTGGTCCCTGTACTGGGTGCACCTGAATGGCGAGGGTGTGCAGGATTTCCTGGCGCCCCTGCTGCAGGACAAGTCCTGGGCCGTGCTGGCGCCCGGTGTCTCGCCGGCGCTGCTGGCGGACTGGCGCAGCCTGCTGGAAGCGGGCACGCCCGGTTTCGAGCCGGCGGCTCTGCAACTGGCGGCGGCGCGTTTGCGCCAGCTGCTGGTGCATCTGGCCTGGCTGGGCAGCCGCAGCCCGCAGGCGCGCAGCCGTCTTGATGTGGCGGCCCTGCAATTGTTCATGCAGCAACATCTGGCAGAGCCGCTGTCGCTGGAACAGCTTGCGGCGGTGGCCGGCATGGAAAAATTCCATTTCGCCAAGATTTTCCGCCGTCTTACCGGCCAGGCGCCCTTGCAGCATTTCCAGCATCTGCGCATGGCGCGTGCCTGCGAATGGCTGGATGCGGGCGAAGAGGGCGTCGCCGTGATTGCGCAACGCCTGGGTTATGGCGATGCGCCGTATTTCTCGCGCCAGTTCCGGCAGGTGACGGGCATGTCGCCCAGTGAATATCGCGCGCTCAAGCGTGGGTGATTCTTATGGGGGCTGGCCTGTTTTTTGTGCGGTGCGCACGAATGAATTCGCACCTGTGGCTCAGGGCAGGAATATTTCCACCGAAAGGCCACTGCCCGCGCGCGAGCTTGCGGTGAGCGTACCGCCATGGGTTTCAACGATGCGGCGCGTGAAATGGTAGCCCAGGCCGCTGCCTTTCTTGCCCAGCGATGAGCCGGCACGGAAATAGGGCTTGCCGAGCTGTTCCAGTTCTTCATCGCTGAGACCGGGGCCCTGGTCGCTGACGCAGATGCGCAGGCCTGATGGGTCCTGCGAGGCACTGAGCTGCACCAGGCTTTGCGGTGGTGAATAGCGCAGGGCATTGGCCAGCAGGTTGCCGACGGCAACACCGATCAGCGTGGCATCAAGCCGACAGGTGATGGCGGTGCCTGCCGCGAGCACAATGCGTTCGCGGGCCGATTCGCCTTGCAGCTCCACGGCGGTTTCCAGCAGCTGGCGCACATTGCAAGGCTGTCGCGACAGTGTGAGCGCGCCGTGGTCCAGGGCTTCCGTCATCAGGAAATTTTCCACGAAGCCCGAGAGCGTGGCGGCATTGTTGCGGATTTGCGCAAGCCGCTGCATTTCTGCCGGCGCCAGCTCCTGCGCCTTGATCTGCAGCATTTGTGTGGCGCGGTCGATGGCCGCGAGAGGATTGCCGAATTCATGCGAGAGCATGGCCACGAAGCGGCGCTGCTCTTGCGAGCGTTGCGTGGCGACAGTTGCTTCCTGTTCGGCGGCGAGCTTGTCGAACTGCAACTGGCGCAAGCGCAGCGCGAGACCGTAGCTCATCACCAGCACATGCACCAAGGGGGCGAGTTGGTAGAAATTGGCCGTGATCGCATTCAGTGGCAGAAAGCCTTGATTGGTGGCGGTGTTGACGAGAGCCCCCAGTGCTGGAATCACGAAGGCCAGCCAATAGATCATCCATTCCATGCGCCGGTTCTGCCGCCAGAACAGCATCAGCAAGCTCAGGCTGATGGCGAAGTTCGCCACATTCAGGTAATTCGCCAGCTTGACGACAGGCAACAGCCAGGCACCCACCAGGAAAGGCATGAGTGCGAACGGCAGCAGCGTCAGGTTGAGCACGATGGTGAAGCAGAAAAGGCGCTGGATTTTCGGGTAAGCCTGTTTCAGGTCCATGAGATGGCCCCACATCAGCACGATGCTGATGGCGCTGCCTATCCAGCCGATGCGCGGCAGTGCGTCGGTGAGCCATGCGGCCTGCCAGGTGAGCAGCACCGGCAGATAGCCTGTGGTGCCCAGATGGAAAAGCAATTGCGAGGCTACATAAGCCGCGTAAGACGCCATGGTCAAATCACGCAGGCGCGTGCCGAGAATCGCGTAGAGCAGG
>JASLCO010000202.1 GCA_030146505.1 Moraxellaceae bacterium | reverse complement strand
AAAAGCACTGCCGCATGGGTCCCGGCCTTCGCCGGGACGACGGAAATCAAGATCGTGAACAGGCTCTTAACCCCAGCCCCTCCCCGTGGGTGAGCGCGCAAAATCCCTGCTGGCTGCTCTTGCCTGTCCTTCGCCAACAAAAATCCCCGCCTTCATTTGCGAAAAATATTCCCAACTGATGTGCAGCAGATGACGCTTGTTTGAAACAGCCGGCTCTTTATCGTTGCGCGCCTCCCTGTCTTTCCCACAGCGCCTGGCCGCGCTGCCACTTCCTTTCCGTGGAAGCCAAACACCGGGAAAGCGCAGGCTGTGGTCCTTGTCCCGCAAGGGCCGTGAAAAACCCCGGGCAAGCCCGGGAACCTGTTCTCAATCCCTGCCGGAGTACGCGCATGCTGGGTCTGGGTATCGTCCGTATCGCCTTGCAGCGCCCTTATACCTTCGTGGTACTGGCGCTGCTCATCCTCATCATCGGGCCGCTGGCCGCCACGCGCACGCCGGTGGACATCTTTCCCGACATCAAGATTCCCGTGATCAGCGTGGTCTGGCAGTACACCGGCCTGCCGCCGGACCAGATGTCGGGCCGTATCGTCACGCCCTACCAGCGTGCGCTGACGACCACGGTCAATGACATCGAGCACATCGAGGCCAATTCCTATACCGGCGTTGGCGTCATCAAGATCTTTTTCCAGCCCGGCGTGGACATACGCACGGCCAACGCACAGGTGACGGCGGTCTCGCAGACCATCGTCAAGCAGATGCCGGCCGGCACCACGCCGCCGCTCATCCTCAACTACAACGCCTCTACCGTGCCCATCCTCCAGCTTGCGCTTTCCGGCGAGGGCCTGACCGAGCAGAACCTGGGCGACCTCGGCATGAACGTGGTGCGCGGCAAGCTCATCACCGTGCCCGGCGCGGCCGTGCCCTATCCCTACGGCGGCAAGAGCCGCCAGGTGCAGATCGACCTCGACCCGCTGGCCTTGCAGGCACGCGGCCTGTCCGGCCAGGACGTGGCGAATGCACTGGCCGCGCAGAACCTCATCACACCGGTAGGCACACAGAAGATCGGTGACTTTGAATACGCCGTGCAGCTCAACAACGCGCCGTCCGCGCTGGACGCCATCGCCGACCTGCCGGTGAAGCAGAGCAACGGCGCCATGGTCTACCTGAAAGACGTGGCCCAGGTGCGCGACGGCAACCCGCCACAGACCAATATCGTGCATGTGGATGGCAGCCGTTCGGTGCTGCTCACCATCATGAAGAACGGCTCGGTGTCCACGCTGGCCATCATCGACGGCGTGAAGCAGAAACTCACCGAGCTCACCGGCCTGATTCCCGACACGCTCAAGATCGCGCCCATTGGCGACCAGTCGCTGTTCGTGCGCGGCGCCATCAGCGGCGTGGCTCACGAAGGCGTGATCGCCGCCCTGCTCACCAGCCTCATGATCCTGCTTTTCCTCGGCAGCTGGCGTTCCACTGTCATCATCGCCACATCGATTCCGCTGGCCATCCTGGGCGCCATCGCCGCGCTGGCGGCGTTTGGCGAAACCCTCAACATCATGACCCTGGGGGGGCTGGCGCTGGCCGTGGGCATACTCGTGGACGATGCCACGGTGACGATCGAAAACATCAACTGGCACCTGGAACAGGGCAAGGACGTGCGCACGGCCATCCTCGACGGCGCCCAGCAGATCGTGGTGCCGGCCTTTGTGTCGCTGCTGTGCATCTGCATCGTCTTCGTGCCCATGTTCTTCCTGGACGGCGTGGCGCGCTTCCTGTTCGTGCCCATGGCCGAAGCCGTGATCTTCGCGATGGTGGCTTCCTTCATCCTGTCGCGCACGCTGGTGCCGACCATGGCCAACTACCTGCTGCACCCGCATGCGCCACACACCGACATGCACGGCAACAACAGTGCCCTGCCGCCCTCGCGCAATCCCCTGGTGCGCTTCCAGCGCCGTTTTGAAAACGGCTTCGAGCGCTTCCGTGCCGGCTATCACGGCCTGCTGGCGCTGACGCTGCAGCACCGCCGCGTTTTCATCACGGGCTTTCTGGGTTTCGTGCTGCTGTCACTGTTGCTGCTGCCCTTCCTCGGCCGCAATTTCTTCCCGGCCGTGGACTCCGGCCAGATCCTGCTGCATGCGCGCGGCCCGGTGGGCCTGCGCATCGAGGAAAGCGCGCATCTTTTTGCCGACATCCAGAAAGCCATACGCGAAAACATTCCACCGGCCGAGCTGGGCACGCTGGTGGACAACCTCGGCATGCCCATCAGCGGCATCAACATGGCCTACAACAACACCGGCCTCATCGGTTCGCAGGATGGCGACATCCAGATTTCGCTGAAGGAAGGCCACCGGCCCACGGCGGAATACGTGCAGAAGCTGCGCGAGGAGCTGCCGCGCCGCTTTCCCGGTGTGACCTTTTCCTTCCTGCCGGCCGACATCATCAGCCAGATCCTGAACTTCGGCGCGCCCGCCCCCATCGACCTGCAGATACGCGGCCCCAAGCTCGATGCGAACTTCGCCTATGCCCAGCAACTGCTGGCCAGGATACGCCGCATCCCCGGCGTGGCCGATGCGCGCATACAGCAGTCGCAGCGCAATCCGGTGCTGAACGTGAACATGGACCGCACGCGCGCGCAGTATGTGGGCGTGACGGCGCGCGATGTCACCAACAGCATGGTGGTGAACCTCGCCGGCAGCAGCCAGGTGGCGCCCACCTTCTGGCTGAATCCGCAGAACGGCGTGCAATACCCGATCGTCATGCAGACGCCGCAATACCGTCTTGATTCGCTGGCCAGCCTGGAAAACATGCCCATCACTGCCAGCAATGCCACCAGCCCGCAATTGCTGGGTGCCATTGCCAGCATCCAGCGCGGCAACGGCAACGCCGTGATTTCGCAATACGACATCCAGTCGCTGGTGCAGATCTACGCCACGCCGCAAGGCCGCGACCTCGGCGCCGTGGCGGCCGACATCCAGAAAGCGATTGATGCCACGGCCACCGATGTACCCAAGGGCAGCAGCGTGTTCCTGCTGGGCCAGGTGAAGACCATGAACAGTGCGTTCAGCGGCCTGCTCTTCGGCCTGCTCGGCGCCATCGTGCTCATCTATCTGCTCATCGTGGTGAACTTCCAGTCATGGAGCGATCCTTTCGTCATCATCACCGCGCTGCCCGCCGCGCTGGCCGGCATCGTGTGGATGCTCTTCATCACGCACACCACGCTCTCGGTGCCCGCGCTCACCGGCGCCATCATGTGCATGGGCGTGGCCACCGCCAACAGCGTGCTGGTCA
>JASLCO010000324.1 GCA_030146505.1 Moraxellaceae bacterium | reverse complement strand
GCAGACGCAGTTTGAAATCCTCAAGTCACGTGAGCTGGCAACCCGTGTGGTGAAAACGCTGGGGCTTGAGCAGAATCCCGAGTTCATGGAAGCGGAGGATGACAAGTCTTCTTCCTTTGCCATTGACTGGCGCAAATGGCTGCCGGCGGGTCATGCCGATAACCCCTTGCCCACCGACGAGCAAAAAACGGCCAAGGTGGTGAGTGCCTTCATCAAGCGGCTGTCCATCGAGCCGGTGCGCAATACCCAGCTCGTCAATATCAATTTTGAGTCCCGTGATCCCCGGCTGGCGGCAAAAGTCAGCAACAGCATGGCGCAGGCTTATATCGACAGCCAGATGGAGGCGCGCATCGCCCTTACGGAGCAGGCTGCGGGTTGGCTGACGGAGCGCCTTAGCTTTCTCAAGGCGGCGCTGGAGCAATCGGAGCAGCGCCTGCAGGCCTACCGCGAGAAGAACGATATTGTCGATGTGACCAATACGGATGGCCAGACCGGGGTGCTGGCGCTGACGGCCAAGCAACTGCAGGACATCACCGAGCGCGTCATTGCCGCCCAGTTCAAGCTGTCCGAAATCAGCCAGCGCTATGGTCCCAAGCATCCTGCCTACCAGCAGGCCGAGCTGGACCTGAAAGAAGCGCAGCAGGCATTGACGATCGCCCGCGAAACGGCGCAGACCCTTTCCCGCAAGGAGTTCGGTCTGCAGGAACTGCAGCGTGAGGTGGATACCAATCGCAATCTCTACGACACCTTCTTTACGCGTATCAAGGAGGCCAATGAAACCCGCCAGCTCGAGACGGCCAATGCCCGCGTAGTGGATCCTGCCATTGTGCCTGACAGGCCCGTCAAGCCGCTCAAGGCCTTGACGATGGCGCTGGCTTTTGTACTGAGTACCATCCTGGGTGTCATGCTGGCCTTCCTGCTGGATTATCTGGACAGTACCTTCAAAGGCGCGGAAGACGTAGAGGCCCGTCTGGGTGTGCCCATGCTGGGTTTGTTGCCGATTGCCAAGCGCCGCCAGGATGCAGTGGTGGGGCGGCCGCTCTTTCTTGAAAGCGACCAGCAGGGTTTTTCCGAGGCCGTGCGTACCGTGCGTACCGGTGTCGTGTTGTCGGGGCTGGATGCGCCGCACCAGATTGTGGTGGTGACGTCCAGTGTGCCGGGTGAGGGCAAGACGACAACATCGGTCAACTTGGCCATGGCCATGGGGCAGATGGAGAAAGTCCTGTTGATTGACGCCGACATGCGTCGTCCGACCATTGCCAAGACGCTGGGCATTCCGGGCTCCAGCCAGGGACTGTCGAATCTCGTGGCCGGCACGGCGGAAATGCAGCAGTGCATCCATCACCATGAAGAAGGCAATATCGATATCCTTTCAGCCGGCCTGATTCCGCCCAATCCGCTGGAACTCCTGTCTTCACGACGCTTCCGGGATGTGTTGCAGCAACTGGCCGGGCAGTATGACCGCATCGTGATCGATTCGCCGCCGACCCTTGCCGTCAGCGATGCCCTCGTGCTTTCCACGCTGGCCAACGCCGTGATCTATGTCGTGAAGTCGGATGCCACGGCTTTCCACAGTGCCCGCAACGGCATAGGCAAGCTGCAGCGTGTCAATGCGCCGTTGACCGGTGTGGTGCTGAACCAGGTCAACCTCAGCAAGGCTACCAAGTACGGAAGCTACTACGGTTATTACGACTATTACGGGTACAAGGCCAAGGAAGAGGCCTGACACGGGCAGCAGCAGCTTGGCCGTGACGGGCTGGCGGAGGGCATGTGGGCGATTCAGTCAGGAAAAGGCGTCGTCGTTATCGCGCTGACTGGCGCTGGTATGTCGCTGCGTCCTTCTGTTTCCTGTTTTTTCTGGTTTCACTGTCCGCCTTCGTGGCGGACCTTGCGGCCTTCCGTGCCCGTTCCTGGGTTGAGGCCTGGACGAATCTGGTGACGGTATCTGCCGCCAGAGGACTGGCCTACCGTCCTGATGCAGGGGACTGGGAAGGTGCCCGCAGTGCAGCGCAACTGGCCACCACCCTTGCCCCTCTCAATGCGAATTACCATGAAACGCTGGCGCGGGTTTATGCCTCGCAGCAGCTTGATCTTGCCGATGGCAGTGCCCGTCTGCGCCCCATGCTGGACCTCGCCGATGCCGAGTATCAGCAATCAATCAGCCTGCGACCTACCTGGCCCTACGGCTATCTGGGGCGAGTCTATGTACTGCGGCGTGCCGGCCGGATGGATGCGGCCTATGCCGACAGCCTCGCGGCTGCGTTGCGTTATGGTCCCTGGGAGCCTTTGGTCCTGAGCTCGGTTGTGGATCTCAATATCGATATCCTGGGGCAGTTGCAGCCTTCGACGCGACAACTGGTACTGGGTGCCCTGCACCGCGGACAAGGATGGACGCAGGATACGCAGGGCCATCCTGTTCCTTATGGTGACCAGTTGTGGGGCAGGCTCAAGGCCAGGCACCGCGACATGGTGGCTTGTGGCTGGCTCAGGCTGGATACGCCGCTGCTGCAACAGCGCTGTTCACCGCCGGCAGGCTGAGAGAGCTCCGGCTCCGGGCTCTCAGGCGGCGCAGCACTTCTTGAATTTCTTGCCACTGCCGCAGGGGCAGGGATCATTACGGCCGGTTTTGTTGGCATTGACCACGGGCACGGCTTTTTCCGTCGGGCCGCTGGCCAATACTTCCCCGTCCTTGAAATACCAGACTCCGTCTTCCTGCACGAAAAGGGATTTTTCGTGGTGCTGCTGGGCCACGCCCTGCAGACGATAACGGGCAATGAACTCCACCTCGCCCTGTTGGTCCTGCTCTCCGCCCTTGCTGGTGGAGATCACCTCCAGTCCTTCCCACTCCGATTGCTCGGCCCAGGCCTTCATGGCATTGATATCGCTGTCGGCACGGCAGGCAGGCAGGGTGGTGGCCATGACGAAGTCCACATCGCCCGCCACATAGGCGGAGTAACGGGCCCGCATCAGGGACTCGGCGGTAGGGGCCGGCTGCTTTCTTGCCAGAATGGGGCCACAGCAGGCCGGCATTTCCCGGCCGGAACCGCAGGAACAAAGACTCATGGGGGATTACCTGGGGAAGCGGACAAAAAGGGGCAATAAAAAAGGGGTGCCGTAGCACCCCTTTTGCATCAGACCGGAAAGGGTCTGATTACTTGGCAGCAGCGTCAGCGGCCGGAGCAGCGGCTTCGGCAGCAGGAGCAGCAGCGTCAGCGGCCGGAGCGGCAGCTTCAGCAGCAGGAGCTTCAGCGGCCGGAGCAGCGGCTTCAGCAGCAGGAGCGGCAGCTTCAGCGGCGGGAGCTTCGGTAGCAGGAGCTTCTTCTTTCTTGGCGCAGCCGGCGATGGCCAGGGCGGCAACGATAGCAGCGGAAACGGCGATCTTCTTGATTTGCATGATGTCTCTCTCAGGGGTTGCGTGTTTGACGACTATGCTAAATGCACTACCGGCGCTGCCGGCACTTCCATGCCCGCCCTGCACCCGGATGACCTAGCATCCAACTAATCGGCGCGCAGATATTAGCATCGCGATTTTGCGTTTGCATCACTTTTGTTTGACAAGTCCGTGATCGCCAGAACCCGCCAACTCCCGGTTTTTACCGGCAAAAACGGGCTTTTCCGGTGCACCTTCGGGAAGGGGTCAGCGGCTTTGTTCCGGGTCGGCGAAAACGGCGCCCGACACGCCTTTTTTGTACTGGCGGGCGCGGAAGAGCGCTGAATTGATGTTGATCAGTATCTGGTCCAGGGCGACAGGGCGGTTGGGGATGACAGACATGCCGATATGCACATAGGCGGGAAGGTCTTTCTGCTTGGCCCAGACATCGAACTGCTGCTGGATGTCGAAGGCAATGATCTCGGCATCCTTGGTGGTGGTGTCCACTAGCAGGAAGGCAAACTCGTTGCCGCCGTAATGGACGGCCACATCACAGCCACGCAGGCGCTGGTCGATGATGCTGGCAAACTGCTTCAGCAAATACTGGTTGATGGACTTGCCGACTTTCTTGCCCTTGCGCCGGGTGACCTCGATGTCGGCAAACATCACCACCATGGGCGTCATGTTGCGCTGGTGGTAAGGCAGCAGGTATTTCGCGGCCTCGTAGAATGTCCAGCGGTTGCCGAGCCCGGTCAGAGGGTCGGTTTCGGTCACGCGTGCTGCGCGCAGGCGCAGGCTTTCGGCATGCGCGGAAAGAATCAGCGTGGCGCAGGCAGAGGCCAGCGTGAACAGGGTGACGGCCGCAAAATAAATATCGTAGGGCTTGCCCAGCAACTGCTGGCGTAATACCAGTGTGCCGGTCACGAGAATGAGCACAACGGAAAACACGGCGGTGAACGAACGCAGCCTGTGCTGCGCCACCGCCAGTGCCATCATGGCGGCCGCCAGTATGATGGTCGGGGGAATGGGCGCAGGGTCATTGACGAGCACGCCCAGCGCGGCAAGGGCATCGATATACGTGATGGCGTGCAGCACGGCAGGCGTGGCCCGGTTCAGGATGATGGAAAGGCCGAGCAGGCTTTGTGCGGCAATGTAGACGATGACGCCAATGATGAAGCCCGTGTATGTCACCAGCAGCAATTGCGCCGGTACCAGCCAGGCATAAGCCAGGGCCAGCAGCGCCAGAACAATGCGCAGGGCCAGATGCCATTGTGGCAGGTGCAGCTCGTGGAATTGCTCGGGGGCAACAGGCTTGATGTTTTCTGGCAGCAGCGGGTTCATGCGCAATCCGTGTCTACTTCTTTTTTGCGGCGGGCGTGACAGGCCGGGCGGCCTGATCGGGCGGGCCGGGCAATCCTAGCAACCGCCCCGGAAAATGAGAAGGCGTTGACGGGCGCGCTGCCTGCATTCGGGCACCATGTCCTGTGGTATATGAAGGGGCCGGATGGAAGAGGGAACAGGATGCATGACATGAGAAGGACGCTCGGTCTCTGGCTGGCGATACTGCTGCTGGTGATTTTTTCCACGGGAACGCGGGCCGCGCCGGCACCGGTGTTGCTGGTGGCGGAAGCCGACAATGTGCGCCTGACGCCTTATGCCAGTTACTGGCGCGACCCTGACGGCAAGCTCTCCCTCGCCGAGGTAATGCAGCACGCCAGTGAATTCCGGCCCGTGAAAAGCAGCTCCAACTGGGGCTTTGATCCCAAGGCGGCCTACTGGTTCCGCTTCACTTTGCAAAATACGCAGGCGCAAGCCCGGCAGCGCATCCTGTTCCTGGATTTTCCCCTGCTGGACCATGTGTTGCTGTATGTGCCGGATGGACGCGGCATTTACCGGCCGATGCGTACCGGTGACACCGAGTCCTGGGCCGACCGTCCGCTCAAGGTGAGGCAACTGGCCTTGCCGCTGACCCTGCCGGCTGGCAGCCGCACGGATTTCTACGTGCGCCTGTCGTCTTCCAGCAACATCATTTTTCCGGCGCGGCTCTACAGCGTGGAGGAATTCTGGTCAGACATGAGCCGTGCCCAGCTGTGGCAGGGCATGTTCTACGGCGCCATGTTCCTGCTCATTGCCTACAGCTTTTTTCTTTTTGTCAGCGCGCGTGAAAAACTTTTTCTTTATTACGCCCTCGCGCTGTTTCCCACGGTGGTTTATCTCTTCTGCATAGACGGCCTGATGTTCCAGTTTTTCCCCGTGCCCGGTTTATGGCAGAACCTCAGTCTTTCCTATGCCGTGGGGCTGGCTGATCTGCTCTACCTGAATTTTGCCCTGCATTACCTGAAAATTCCCCCGCATTCTGCCTGGTATCGCCTGACGCGCACCCTCATGCTGCTCTGCATTGTCTGCCTGCTGGTACTGCCCCTGCTGGGGCCGTCCCATGGCGCCATGGCGGTGCTGGTACTGGGCCTGCTGGTGGGTGGCGGCATTCTGGCCATGGGTGTGACAACCTTGCCCCGCACCGGGACATCCGGTCTTTATTTTGTGCTGGGCTGGTTCATTTTTCTTTTCAATGCCATTGCCGCCGTGCTGGCAGCGTTTGCCCTGATTCCCTTGCTGGATTTCTTCATATCCGGCATCAAGCTCGGGCTGGTCTGCTCCATGGTCCTGCTTTTCATCGGGCTGGGCCTGCAATTGCGCGAGCTCAAGGCTGCCGAGGCGCGCAGTCGCGAAGAGGCCCTGCTGGCGCAGGCGCAGAACCAGGCCAAGAGCCAGTTCCTGGCCATGATGAGCCACGAGATACGCACGCCCATGAACGGCGTGCTGGGCATGGCCGAGCTGTTGCGCAGCACCGGCCTCAATGCCGAGCAGGGACGCATCCTCGGCACCATGGAGTCCTCGGGCAATGCGCTGCTGGAAGTGATCAACGACGTGCTGGACCACGCCAAGATAGAAGCGGGGCGCATGGACCTCGAGCTGGAGCCGCTGGACTTCGACATGCTGCTGGAAGAGTGCCTGGACCTCTTCCGGGCGCGCATCTACAAGCAGCAGTTGACGCTGCTGTGTTCCGTGGCCCCGGAGGTCCCCACGGAAATTGTCGGCGATGCCCTGCGCCTGCGGCAGGTCATCACCAACCTGCTTTCCAATGCCGTGAAATTCACCGAGCGCGGCAAGATAGAAGTGGAGGTCAGCCTGCGCGAAAGCAGTGCCGGCAACCAGCTTGTCATTGCCGTCAGCGATACCGGCATCGGCATTGCGCCGGAGTTGCGCGAGCAGATATTCGACAGCTTCGTGCAGGCCGATGCTTCCACCTCGCGCCAGTATGGCGGCACCGGCCTGGGTCTGAGCATCAGCCGGCAGCTCTGCCGTCTCATGGGGGGGGACCTCGTGGCCGAAAGTACTTCCGGCCGCGGCTCGGTGTTCCGTGCCAGCGTGTTGGCCAGCCGCGTGCCCGGCGCCCGCGAGCGTGCGGTATGGCCGCTGGAGTTGCCACCCGTGCGGCTGCTGCTGGTGGATGGCGACAGCCGTTTCGGCGAAGTGATGGCAGCGGAAGCCTCGACGCCGGGTTTTGCCGTGGAGGCGGTGCAGAGCGGCGAGGCGGCTTTTGTCCGCCTGCAGGACGCAGCCCTTGCCGGCCTGCCTTTCACACTGGTGGCCACGGCCCTGCAACTGCCCGACATGAACGGCCTGACCCTGCATGGCCGCCTGGCCCGTGACCCCGAACTGCGCCACTGCCAGACCTTGCTCTTTGCCCTGCCGCAGATGCAGCCCAGCCCCGGTGTGCTGGTGCATGCCGGCGTGGCGCATGCCTTTTCCCGTCCGGTGCTGGCGCGGGAACTGCGGCAGGCGGCCCTGGCCGTGCTGCGCCAGCAGCCGGAGGAGGGGACCCATCTGCGCGATGATGTGCCCCAGTATCCGGGCCTGCGCGTACTGGTGGCGGAAGACAACCGCACCAACCAGGTGGTGATCCAGGGCCTGCTGCGGCGCTTCGGCATCGTGGCGGAAATGGCTGAAAACGGGGAAGCCGCCGTGGCGGCGTTCCAGCGGGCGCGGCCGGCTTTCAGCCTGGTTTTCATGGACTGCGAAATGCCGGTCATGGACGGTTATGCCGCCACCCGCGACATCCGTCGCTTCGAGGTGGCTTCGGGCCGCCATCGAGTTCCCATCGTTGCCATCAGTGCCCACGTCACCCAGCATCACATCGACAATTGCTATGCCGCCGGCATGGACGACCACATTCCCAAGCCCATCAGCCTGCGCCTGCTGGCCGACAAGCTGGCTCAGTGGTCAGTGGTGCCAGCCTCGTCGTAACATCCGACCTTCCGGTCATGTCCTCTCTTTCAAGCCATCAGGAAGTTTTCGGTGAGCACCAGCAGCGATCCCCATTCCCCCCTGCGCGATGATGTGCGCCTGCTCGGCAATCTGCTGGGCGATACCCTGCGTGAGCAGGAAGGCCAGGCTTTTTTCGACAAGGTCGAACACATCCGGCGGCTGGCCAAGCAGGCCCGCGACGGCAGCACGACGGCCCGTGCCGAGCTCACCCGCGTGCTGTCCGGCCTGGCCGATGAAGAACTGCTGCCGGTCACGCGCGCTTTCACACAGTTTTTGAACCTGGCCAATATCGCCGAGCAATACCATCGCGTGCGTCGCCGCCGGGCCCACCAGTGGCGCAGTGACGAGCCACCGCAACCGGGTTCGGTGCACGAGCTGTTTGCACTGCTGGCCGCGCATCACTGCAGCCGGGACGACATCCTGGCCGCCGTCGACAAACTCGGTATCGAGCTCGTGCTGACGGCCCATCCCACGGAAGTCAGCCGCCGCACCCTCATCCAGAAATACGACGCCATCACCGATTCACTGGAGCGGCTGGATCGCGGCCTGACGCCGGTCGAGCGTGAGCAGGAACTGATGGTCTTGCGCCGGCATGTGATTGCGGCCTGGAGCACGGACGAAATCCGCCAGTCGCGGCCGACGCCGGTGGACGAAGCCAAATGGGGTTTCACCGTCATCGAGCAGACGCTGTGGCATGCCGTGCCCGATTTTCTGCGGGAATTCGATACGGCACTGTTCGAGGCCACCGGCTGGCATTTGCCGGTCGAGCGTTCACCCATACGCTTTGCTTCCTGGATGGGCGGCGACCGCGACGGCAATCCCAATGTCACGCATGCCGTCACGCGTGAGGTACTGCTGCTGGCGCGCTGGATGGCTGCCGATCTTTTCTGGAAAGACATAGACGCCTTGCGTGCCGATCTTTCCATGACGCATTGCAGTCCCGAACTGCGCGCGCGCGTCGGCGCCGACAGCCGAGAGCCCTATCGCGACCTGCTGCGCGAGGTGCGCCACCGCCTGGCACGCACGCGGGCCTGGGCGGATGCGGCGCTGCAGGATGAAAATGCGGATGCCAGCGACATCTACCTGCACTCCGAAGAACTCTTCGAGCCGCTCAAGCTCTGCTACGACTCCCTCTGCAGCACCGGCCTCAGCACGCTCGCCAATGGCGACCTGCTCGACATCCTGCGGCGCCTGGCCTGTTTCGGCGTGGAACTGCTCAAGCTCGACATACGCCAGGAGTCCACGCGCCACACGCAAACCCTTGATGCCATCACCCGCTATCTCGGCCTGGGTTCGTATGCGGAGTGGAATGAAGAACAGCGCCAGGCCTTCCTGCTGAAAGAATTGCAGAATCCGCGCCCGCTTTTGCCCGGGCATCCGCAGGCAGTGGAAAATTCGGCACTGTGCTCGCCCGAGGTGCAGGAGACGCTGGCAACGTTTGCCCTGCTGGCCCGGCAGCCAGCGGACTCTCTTGGCGCCTATGTGATTTCCATGGCGGAATCGCCCAGTGATGTGCTGGCGGTGATGCTGCTGCAGCAGAAAGCCGAAGTGCCGCGCCTGCTGCGCGTGGTGCCCCTGTTTGAAACGCTGTCCGATCTCGACGGTGCGGCGGCCTGCATCGATGCGCTGCTCTCCATTCCCTGGTACCGGGAAGCAATAAACGGCCACCAGGAAGTGATGATCGGTTATTCCGATTCCGCCAAGGATGCCGGTTTCCTCACCGCCAACTGGGCGCAATACCGCGCGCAGGAAGCCTTGACGGCGGTGGCGCAGAAGCATGGCGTGAAGCTCACGCTCTTCCACGGCCGCGGCGGTTCCATCAGCCGCGGCGGCGCCCCCACGCATCAGGCCCTGCTCTCCCAGCCGCCGGGTTCGGTACACGGCTCCATACGCGTGACCGAACAGGGCGAGATGATCCGCTTCAAGTTCGGCATGCATGGCATCGCCATGCGCAGCCTGGATCTGTACGCCTCGGCCACCTTGCAGGCCACATTGTTGCCGCCTCCCGCCCCCAAGCCGGAATGGCGCGCGCTCATGGATGAAATGACGGAAATTTCCCTGGCGGTGTATCGCGAAACCGTACGCGAGACACCGGACTTCGTGCGCTACCTGCGCACCGTCACGCCGGAAACCGAATTGCAGATGCTGCCGCTGGGATCACGCCCGGCCAAGCGCAAGCCCAGCGGTGGCGTGGAGTCCTTGCGCGCCATTCCCTGGGTGTTCGCTTGGACGCAGGTGCGGCTCATGCTCACCGCCTGGCTGGGCACCGGACGTTCGCTGAACATGGCCATGGATACCGGCCGTGAAGCCCTGCTGAGTGAAATGGAAAGGCAGTGGCCGTATTTCCACGCCGTGCTCGACATGCTGGAAATGGTGCTGGCCAAATCCGACGCCTCCATCGTCGCCTATTACGAAGAGCGTCTGGCGGGCGACGATGCACGCCTGCGCGAACTGGGCGCGGAACTGCGCGACCGCCTGCAGATCACGGTGGATGCCCTGCGCCGGGTTTGCCAGGGGCGCGAGCTGCTGGCCAATAATCCGGTGCTGCGCCGCTCCATCAATGTGCGCACGCCCTATATCGAGCCCCTGCACATGCTGCAGGCGGAAATCATGCATCGCCGTCGCCAGGCTGGCGATCAGGACAAGTCCTACGATCATGCCCTGATGGTCACCATAGCGGGCATTGCGGCAGGCCTGCGCAATACCGGCTAGAAATTGCACAGGAAATGTGATGCCCGCTTGCAGCCTGACCATTAATTTGTGAGCAGCCTCACGATTTCTCGTGACATGATGGTTTCGTTTGCATTCCATATTTCCAGAATGAATTTCACGATGCGGAATTGTTCCTAAGCAATTCCGCTTGCGCTTGTTATCTTTCCTCACGCAAATGCGGGCCTGCAAAAGCCCGCATTTTTTTGTGTGAATTTTCGCCGGTTCATTTTCATGCAGCCGGCAAGGGGAAGAAATGAGTTCTGGCAGTACGGCCCCCGTCAGGGGCGCCTCCGTTTCCGGTCTGGTTGTTGCCACCACCCACACCCAGGCGCGCTACGCTCTTGTGGCCGCCATCATGACCTTCCGCCAGCGCTTTCCGCGCGTGCCCCTTATCATCAAGCAGGTGGATGCCAGCGTTGTTGCCGACATGGTCGGCAAAGGCGAGGCGGATGTGGGCATTGCTTCCGAAGCGCTGGCCCTGCATCCGGGGCTGGATGTGCACGAGGTTTATCGCTGGAACCATCTGGTGGTGGTGCCACACGGTCATCCGCTCACGAAAAAGGAAGTGCTCAGCCTCAAGGACCTGAGTTTTTACCCGCTGGTGATGACGGAGCAGGGGATTGCCGGCCGCTCCGCCATCGACATGGCCTTCCTGGCTGCCGGTTTGAAACCGGAAGTCCTGCTGGATGCGCGTGATGCCGATGTGATCAAGACTTATGTGGAGGCGGGTTTGGGCGTCGGCATCATTCCCAGCATTGCCTATGAAGTGACCAAGGATTTCAGCTTGGTCACGCTGCCGGCGGGCCATCTTTTTGGCGAGCATGCCGCGAAGATTGCATTGCGCAAGGGCAGCTATGTGCGGCATCACACCAGCGAATTCGTGCGCCTGCTGGTGCCGCATTTCCGGCCGGCTGTCCTGGTGGACGCCTGATAGTGCCATGATCCCCGTAGGTGCGAATTCATTCGCACCTACGGGGATCATGGCATGGCGTTGTCAGGTAGCCATCTGTATGAGCCCCTTTCAGGGCCGGCACGATATGAGTCCGCCACCCACAGCTGTAAGTCCGCCCGTAAGGCCGGCGGCAGCACCCATGCAGAGATAAAGAAGGAGATAGACCGGTTCGGGCATGGGCGCGGCCGCTCAGTCAGTGTTGTCGTAAAAGTTTAACCACTCTGTCACTTCGCCTACACGGGGCCTGTCGAATATGACAGCCATGAGAAGAAGACATGAGGGTGGAATGATGCAGGCGGTTGCCCTGAATCAGCATGAAATCAAGCCGGCCATGCTGCCGGCCGCCGCACCGGAACGTAACAAGCCACGGCTGGAAGCCCGCTTCGTGCGTCATGACAGCGAATTGCGCGAAGCTCAGCGCCTGCGTGCCGAAGTATTCGCCAAGGAATTCGGAGTGCACTTCGATGATCCGGAAGGCCTGGATCGCGACCGTTTCGATGACTTCTGCGAACACCTGAATGTTTACGACGTGGCCAACGGCCTCCTGATCGCCACCACCCGTTTGCTTACGCGGGAAAAAGCGCGTCTGGCCGGCAGTTTCTACTCGGCCCATGAATTCGACATGACAGCGATGGAAAAGCTGCAAGGCCGCGTGCTGGAAATCGGCCGCACCTGCGTGCACGAGGATTACCGCTCGGGGGCGGCCATCACCGTGCTGTGGTCGGCACTGGCGGATTACCTGCTCAGCCAGGATTTCAGCTATCTGCTGGGCTGCGCCAGCATCAGCCTGCGCGATGGTGGCCACAATTTCGCGGCTATCATGCCCGAATTGCGCCAGCAGCATTTCGTGGACGAGTCGCTGCGCGTGCAGCCGCTGCGCGGTCTTGCCATCGAGGCGCCGGAAGGCACAGGCAAAGCCAGCCTGCCGCCCCTGCTCAAGGCCTATCTGCGCATGGGTTGCAAGATAGGCGGCGAAGCCTGCTGGGACCCGGAATTCCACTGCGCCGATGTCTTCGTGCTGCTGGATGTCTCGGCCCTGGCCGGACGCTATGCCCAGCGTTTCCTCAAGGCCGGCTGAGTCTGCTTGCCTATGCCACAGGGGACGCAAATGCCAGCAGAAAGTCTGCCGTCCAGCTTTGCTGCCGATGCC
>JASLCO010000169.1 GCA_030146505.1 Moraxellaceae bacterium | reverse complement strand
CACGATTCACGATTCACGATTCACGATTCACGATTCACGATTCACGATTCACGATTCACGATTCCCTCAAAACTGCCCTGTACGCAGCAAGACCAGCGTGCAGGCCTCTTCCACGGCGATGCCGGCTTTTTGCAATTCCTTTTCCAGGACGGGATTCTCCGCGCCGGGATTGAAAATCACGCGGCGGGGCTTGAGGGCGAGCAGGGCGGGAAGCAGCGGATCGGAGTGGGCGGGGCTGACGTACATGGTGACGGTGTCCACTCCGGGCGGCAGGTCCTGCACGCGGGCGGTGACGGGCAGGCCTTCGATTTCCTGTTGCGCCGGATTGACCGGCAGCACGCGGTGACCGTGTTCGCGCAGCAGGCGTATGGCCTTGTTGCTGTAACGTTCGGGTTTGGGGCTGGCGCCCAGCACGGCAACGGTTTCACTCATGAGGATTCTCCATAAGAACCTGTTCACGATCTTCTGGATTAGAGCCAGACAAGGCAAAAACGCCCGAGGAAGCGCAGTTTACGGATGGTAAATGAGCATCCGAGGGCGTTTTTAACGCCGTATGGCCGACAGCCAGGATATCGTGAACAGATTCTGAGAGCGCCCTGAACTGCGGCTGTCCCGTTTAGATGGGGACGAATTCCTGCATTTACACCCATTTGCTCAGGCAGCTGTGCAGGTCTTCGTATTTGATGGGTTTGGCGAGGAAGTCACTCATGCCGGCAGAGAGGCACTCCTGACGGTCGGAGTCACGGTTGTTGGCGGTGAGGGCGATGATGGGTGTTTCCGAATAACCCTGCGCGCGCAGGCGGCGGGTGGCCGTGATGCCGTCCATTTCCGGCATCTGCACGTCCATGAGGATGACGTCGTAGGGCAGTTGCGACACCATCACCAGCGCTTCCAGGCCGTTGCCGGCCATGTCCACGCGGCAACCCATCCGTTCCAGCATGCGGGCGGCCACTTTCTGGTTGACGGCATTGTCCTCGGCCAGCAGTACGCGTATGCCGTGGCGCAGTTCGGGCAAGGCACGGCCACGCGCATGGTGGCTCACCAGTGTTTGTCGTGTGACCACGCCCTCGTGTTCGCCGCTGCCGATGATGTTGATGGTGCTGATGATCCAGCCCAGCCGTGCCGGCTTGGGCAGGTAGGCGGCGACGCCGTGGGCGCGGCAGAAAGCATGGTCGTTCCGCTCCGGGCGCGACGACAGCAGGATCAGGATGGCGTCCTGCATGCCGGGTTGCGCGCGCAAGGCCGCCACCAGGTCACCCGCGTTGCCGTCGGGCAGTTCCGCATCCAGCAGCACGAAGCGCGGCGTGACTTCACGCACCGCTGCCACCGCTTCGGCAATGCTGCCGGCGCCGCTGGCGCCAAGGCCGAGGCGGCTGAGGCCCTTCACCAGCAGTTCACGGTTGGGCGCGACATCGTCTATCACCAGCACCGGCGCATTGCGCAGCGAGGGCAGTATCACCGGCAGCATCTGCTGGCCGGCATGCGGGTCCAGGCTCATCCAGAACGTGGCGCTGAAGGTGGAGCCGTGGCCGGGCGTGCTGCTCATGCTGACTTCGCCGCCCATGCGTTCCACCAGGGCCTTGCAGATGACGAGGCCGAGACCGGTGCCGCCGAAGCGGCGCGTGGTGGTGGTGTCGGCCTGTGCGAATTTCTGGAAGAGCAGGGCCTGTTTTTCGGCGCTGATGCCGATGCCGGTATCGGCCACGGAAAGTTCGAAGAGTGCGGCGCCGCGCCCGGATTCGCGGGCACGCAGGCTGACCGTGATGCCGCCGTTCTCGGTGAATTTCAGGGCATTGCTCAGGTAGTTGAGCAGGATCTGGCGGAAGCGCCCGGCGTCGCCGATGACATGGAAGGGCGTGCGCGGATCGAGATTGATGCGCAGGGTGAGCTGTTTGTCGCGTATCTGCGGCAGCAGCAGTTCGCAGGTGTCGTCCACGGCCACCTGCAGGTCGAAGGGCGCTTCCTCGAAGGACAGCTTGCCGGCTTCGATTTTCGAGAAATCCAGGATGTCGTTGATGATGGTGAGCAGGGCCTGGCCGGACTGCTGGATGGTGTTGAGGTATTCGCGCTGTTCAGTGTTGAGCGTGGTGTTGGCCAGCAACTGTGCCATGCCCAGCACACCATTCATGGGCGTGCGGATTTCATGGCTCATGGTGGCGAGGAATTCGCTTTTTTCGCGGGTGGCGGCTTCGGCGGCATCGCGTGCCTGTATCAGCGTCAGTTCGTTGAGCTTGTGCGCGGAAAGATCGGTGATGGACGAAAGGAAATGCGCCTCGCCCTCGATTTCCAGGTTGGTGGTGCGCACCTCGCAGGGAAAGGTGCCGCCGTCGGAGAGGCGCTGGAAGGTCCATTCGTAATGCTGCGGCCCTTCGTTGATGGCGCGCTGCATGATGGCGTTGATGGCGGGGCGCGAGAGGTTGCCGTCGGGCTGCATCAGCGGTGACACCACGCCCATGCTGGCGTGTTGCAGCGCGGCGATGTTGGGAATGCCGAAAAGCTGCAGCGCGGCCGGGTTGGCGTCCACGTAGCGGTCGTTGCGGGTGAGGATGATGGCCTGCCCGGCCTCTTCGAAAAGCAGGCGGAATTTCTTTTCCGATATGCGCAGCTCGCGTGCCTTTTCACGTTCGCGGGAGGCATCGTGCACGACGGCGGTGATGCCTTCGAGAGGGCCGGTGGCGTCCCGCCGTGCGGAGAGGCGCATGGTGAGATGGCGCACCTGGCCCACGCTGCCGGGCAGGTCGAATTCAAAATAGGCATGGCCCTGCTGCTGCACCTGGATGAGCTCGGCCTCCAGCCGTACGGCGGCGTCCGGTGGCAGCGAGCTGGCCAGCGGCTTGCCCAGGAAATCCTCGCGCGTCTGCCAGCCGCTTTGCCGGGCCGGCTCGTAGCAGTCGCGCACGATGCCCTGCGTGTCGAGCACCAGTACCCAGTCGTTGAGCGAGGACAGCGTGGATTGCAGCAGGTTTTCGCGTTCGCGCAGCGAGGCGGTCATGCGGCGGGCGCGGGCTTCGGCAATGAGGCGCAGGCGCGTGCTGAACAGCAGCAGGCCGGCCACCAGGAAACTCAGCAGCGTGCCCAGCGCCAGTGTGAGCGCAGGCAGCCAGCGGTCGGCGGCGGTGTAGATGCCGGGGCGGCCGTTGTACTGCACTTCCCAGCGCCGTCCGGCGACATTGATCTCCGTGCGCAAATCCAGCCGCGGCAGAGCGCGCAGGCGGCTCAAGGGGACGCTGGCCTGCGTTGCCCTTGTCGGCAGTTCGAAGACGGGGTCCACGCCGGTGGTGATGTCGCTGATGCGGATGGCGGCCATGTCGGCGAGGCCGGGCTCGTCGTTGAGGAAATCCAGGGCGTCGCTGCAGCGCATGATCACGTTGACCCAGCCGGTGACGTTCTCGGGCCGGGGCTCGCCGCTGTGCACGGGCAGGGTCATGATGAAGCCGTCCCGGCCGTCCTGCAGCAGTTTCACGGGCGCCGACAGCGTGGCCTGCCCGCTCTGCATGGCGGCCAGGGCGGCGGCATGGCGGTTTTTCTCGCTGCGTATGTCCAGGCCCAGCGCGGCATTGTTGAGGTCGCCCGGCGCGATCAGGCGCACGACCCAGGCTTCGTCGGGGCTGGCGCTGCTGCCGCCGTCGGCGCGGCGGTAGCGCAGGCCGTGGTGTTTTTGCAGGTGGCTGATGCTGTCGGCGCCGCGCAGGCGTTCCACATAGCTCCAGCCCAGGGTGCCGGGAAATTCATTGAGGATGTCCAGCGAGTGTGTGTAGCGCAGGAAATCCTGCGGCGTGACGGACTCCGGATTTTCCAGGAAGAGGCCGCGCATGCCACGCATGCCGGTGGCATAGCGCCTGAAGCGTTCCTGCAGGCGCTCGTTCTGGCGGTCGCTCAGGCGCTGGAAGCGGGTTTCCACCTGATGGTCCACCTGCACGGCCACCCATACCGAGAGGCTGGTGGCCAGCACCAGCCCTGTCAGCAGGGCCAGCAGGGCCTGCCGGTAAAGCAGCAGGGGCGAGCGGGCGGGAGGTGGCGTGGGCATGGCGGGCGATGGTGCTCAGTGGGTCCGGGGGACGCCGGCCATGTCCGGCGGGCTCTGGGTGTGGCGCAGCATCATGGCCAGCAGGTCCTGCTGGCGTATGGGCTTGCCAAGGAAATCATTCATGCCGGCATCCAGACAGCGATCCTTGTCACCTTCCAGCGTATTCGCCGTCAGGGCGATCACCGGCACGCCGCGCGGGCTGGCAGACAGCGCCTGCAGGCGGCGGATTTCGCGGGTGGCGGCGTAGCCGTCCATTTCCGGCATCTGGCAGTCCATGAGCACGAGGTCGTAGCGTGACTGCAGGCACATGCGCACGGCTTCGAGGCCGTTGTTGGCGATGTCCACGCGCACGCCCATTT
Organism: Moraxellaceae bacterium; assembly: GCA_030146505.1. Taxonomy (GTDB): domain Bacteria; phylum Pseudomonadota; class Gammaproteobacteria; order Pseudomonadales; family Moraxellaceae; genus UBA2031. The sequence goes on along the minus strand of JASLCO010000169.1, from coordinate 3,875 downwards.
TTTCCAGCATGCGCGCGGCGACTTTCTGGTTGACGAGATTGTCCTCGGCCAGCAGCACGCGCAGATTGGCCGGCAGATGCGTTTCACGCGGCTGATTTTCCGCATCGGCGCGCACTTCGCGCGGCCGCGCATTGACCACGTGCAGCAGTTCGTCCAGCAACTGGTTGAGACGTATGGGCTTGGCCAGCACCGCGGCAAAACCGCTGGCCAGCAGGCGGTCCAGTTCGCCGCGCACGGGGCCGGAGCTCAGCAGCACGAGGCGCGTGTCCTTGAGGGCGGGATCCTTGACGATGGCGTCGGCCAGCATTTCGCCGCTGCCGTCGGGCAGGTGGAAATCCAGCAGCGCGACCTGCACGGGATTTTTATCCGCCACCGCGCGCCGCAGCACGGTCATGGCGTCGGTCATGCTCGCCGCCTCGCTCATGCGCATGCCGTGCACGGACAGGCCTTCGCGCACGATGCGGCGGTTGATGTCCAGGTCATCCACCAGCAGCACATGCAGGCCCTGCAGTTCGGACGGCTGGGCACGCGCCTCGTAAGCACCCTGGCGTTTCAGGGGCAGCACGGCATAGAAGGTGGAGCCGCGTCCTTCTTCGCTGTCCAGGCCGACATGGCCCCCCATGAGTTCAGCCAGCGCCTTGCACACGGCAAGACCGAGGCCGGTGCCGCCGAAGCGGCGCGTGGTGGATGTGTCGGCCTGGGTGAACTGTTCGAACAGGTGTGCCTGTTTTTCGCGCGGAATGCCGATGCCGGTGTCGGTGACGGCAAGGCGTATCACGGCTTCGTCGCCCACCACGCTGTCGGCGCTGATCTCCACGAGGATGTGGCCCTTCTGCGTGAACTTGGCGGCGTTGCTGAGAAAGTTGAGCAGGATCTGGCGGATGCGGCCGATGTCGCCCAGCAGGAGGCGCGGACAGTCCGGCGCATAGCGCTGCACCAGTTCGATTTTCTTTTCCTGCAGTTGCGGCAGCAAGAGATCGCAGGCTTCGTCCATGGCCTGGCCGAGATCGAAAGGCTGCGCTTCTATGGTGAGCTTGCCGGCTTCGATTTTCGAAAAATCGAGGATGTCGTTGATGATGGTGAGCAGGGCCTGGCCGGACTGGTACAGCGTGCGCACATAGTCACGCTGCTCGGGATTCATGTCGGTTTCCATGAGCAGTTGCGCCATGCCCAGCACGCCGTTCATGGGGGTGCGGATTTCATGGCTCATGGTGGCGAGGAACTGGCTCTTGGCCTGGGTGGCGGATTCGGCGGCGTCCTTGGCGGCGATCAGGGCACCTTCGGCCTGCTTGCGCGCGGTGATGTCGTTGATGGTGCCGGAGGCGCCGATGGCCCGGCCTTTTTCGTCATGCAGCAAGGTGGCCCAGACTTCCACCCAGTGCAGTTGCTGCTGGCGCGCCACCACGCGCAGTTCCATGCGCGCGCTGTCGCCCTGCTGGCGCAGGAAACCCGTGAACACGTTCATGGCCTGCTGCTTGTCGTCCGGATGCACGAAGCTCACGCCGCCGCGCCCCAGCGATTCCGCCACCGTGTACCCGGTGATTTCTTCCCAGGCCGGATTCAGGAACGTGAAGCGGCCTTCCATGTCCACCTGGTAGATCACTTCGCGCACGCTGTTCATCACGCGCCGGTATTGCGCTTCCGATTGCAGGATTTTCTGGCTCTGCTCGAAGAGGCGGGCGGCAGACTGGTTCAGCGCGCTGTTGAGCTGGTTGATCTCGCGCGTGAAGGAGTGCACGTGGATTTCACGTTTTTCCTGGTACACGTCCAGTCCCTCGGCAAAGCCGATCAGGCGTCGCAACTGGTGGATGGGGCGATGCAGGAGGCCAAGGAAATACAGCGCGGAAATCACGGCCAGCAGCAGGCCCGTGCCGATCTGCGTGCGCAGCACGGCGAGATAGCGGCGCGACTGCGCGGAATCGTTGTATTCCATGTAGACATAGCCCTGGTCGGCCACGGCCAGCCACAGCTCGTAGGTGTGGCCGTGCCGTTCCACCGTGCTGGCCTGCCCGCGCGGGATGAGCATTTCCGTCTGCTGGAATTTTTCTTCCGGCATCTTGCCGGGCACATGGCGTATGTCGCTGATGACGCGGCCCTGGTTGTCCGTCACCACGAGGCGCAGTACCTCCGGGAATTCCGCCGTGTGCACCATGAGCTCGCGGATTTCGTCGTAATTGGCGAGCAGGATGTCGCGGTAGGCGGCGGCGGAGAAATTGCGGATGACGATATTGGCCTGGATCAGCGCCGTTTCTTCCTGCAGCGCGTCCTGCTTGCGGTAGATGACATAGCCGAAGACGGTGAGCGACACCACCAGTGAAATGGCCGACAGCACCGCCACCTGCTGGTTCAGGCCCTGGGGCAGGATGCGTTGCAGGAAGCGCAGGCTGCGCTCAGCGATTGCCATTGCCACCCTCGCCCGGGAACAGTTTGCCGACCACGCCGTAATCGCGTTCAAGGTCGGCCTCCACGATGTCCGGCATGAGGCTGTCCTGCAGCAGGTCCGGATGCGTTTGCGGGTAGCGCAGCATGGCGCTCCTGATCTTCTGCAGGTCCTGCGCCGGCAGGCGCAGGCTGGCCGCTATCGGTGGCGGCGGCAGGTCGGTGGTCTGGTGGATGATGCGCAGTTGCCGCGTCATGTCGGCCGGCACGAATTTCAGTGTGTAGTTGTTGATGATGGCCGCGTCGGCCTTGCCCAGCGTCACGCTGCGCAAGGCATTGCTCTCGGTTTTGACCAGATGCAGCAGGGGCGTGATTTTCTGCTCCTTCAGGCTTTGCAGCACGAAGAGATTGGCCGGATGGTTCTTGCCCTCGGGCAGGCTGAGGCTGTGCCCCTGCAGGTCGGCCAGTTGCTGTATGGGGCTGTCTTTGGGGACCACCACGATGCCGGTCAGCATCAGGTGGCCGCGCAACTGCGGCCGGTAGTGGCTGCGGAAGCGCCAGGCCTGCAAGGGCGACATGACGGCGAAATCCGGTTCATCGCGGGCAAGGCCGTTTTCGAAACGCTGGAAATCTTCGTAGAAGCGGAAATGCAGGTGCAGGCCGGTGTCGCGGTTCAGCTGGTCCAGCACCGGCTGCCAGCGGCGCTTGGTTTCCGAGGCGGGTACCACCGGAATGATGGCAATGGTGTAGGCAGGTGCTGCCGTTTCCCGGGCACAGGCCGGCCCGCTGGCCGCCAGGAGCAGCAGCAAGGAGAGCAGGAGGGGTGCGCAGGCCAGCGGCGCAAGACGGCGCATGGGCAATCCTTTCCTCGGGAGGTTTTTCTTCGTCCCCGAGACTAACACCAGCGCAGGGGCGGAACGTAGGGGCAAGCGACCCGGGCGGGGTTGGTCCGCCCGGGAGGCGCTTGTCCTGGCAGGGCGCTTCGGGGGCCTGGGGCCGGATTCAGGAAAGCAGGCTTGCGGGAGCGGGCGGGCTGACGTGCCCTGTCGCCGTGTTTGTCCCGTGTTTGATGGCGAGGCGGCGGTATATGTCTTGTCTCACCTTTGAGCTGGTCTTTGCGAAGAGCTTCGTCCGGAAGACGTTGCGCCGGGGGAATGACGGCACTGATAAGGAGACAGGGCGGTTAACCCTATAAATCCAGAAAAAACGGGAGCCCTTGGGCTCCCGTTTTTTCTGCGGCGGTCATTTAAAGATATTTGTCCGTCACCGCGCCCTCGGAGGCGCTGGATACCGTCTTGGCGTATTTGGCCAGTGCACCGCGCTTGTACTTCGGTTCCGGGCGCTGCCATTTGGCCTTGCGCGCGGCGAGTTCGGCGTCGCTCAGCCTTACCGTCATTTCACGTGTTTCGGCGTCGATGCTGATGATGTCGCCGTTTTCAAGGAGCGCGATGGGGCCGCCTTCGAAGGCTTCCGGGGTGACGTGGCCCACGACGAAG
>JASLCO010000423.1 GCA_030146505.1 Moraxellaceae bacterium | reverse complement strand
AAGACATATCAAGGCTGTCTGCCGCCAGGAATTCGGACTCAAGCTCATCACCATCGCCGCTTGCCACCGAATCCGGCGCGATATACACGAAGGGCGCGGTATAAGTACCGTTCACATGAACACGCACGGTTGCCGAGCTGGTACGGCCATCGTCGTAACGTATGCTGTAGCTGAAACTGTCCACCACAACCTGGCCAGCCGGCAACGACGCCATGGTAGCGCCCGGTGTATAGAGCAATTCGCCATTGGGCAGCAACACAACATTGCCGCTTGCGCCATCCGTGTTGACCGATTCGACCACGCCACCGCCGTCGTTGGCAGAAACCGCAATGCTCACCGGCTCAACGCCACGCGTTACTGCCACATCGTTGACGGCAACCGGCAGGCTGCCCGTATCTTCACCAGCGTAAACGCCGGTGACCTTGATGGTCAGCATGCCAGAAGCCTCATTGCCCGTACTGTCGCGCAGCACATAGGCAAGATGTTCTTCCACCACCTCGCCTGCCGGCAACTTGCTGAACACCTCGCCCGGAACATAAGTCACGGTACCGTCAGGCGAGAAGAAAACCTGCCCTTGCATGCCAGAGGAATCGAGACCCACGATGGCAAAGGTACCCGCGCCATCACGGTCAGAATCATTGGCCAGTACATTGACGATCACCCGGCCGTCGGCCTGGACCTCTGCATAATCGTCCTGCGCAATTACCGGGTCATCCACACCGACTACTACCAGCGTAACCTTGCCCGTTACTTCATTGCCGTCGGCATCCTGCGCGGTGTAGCTAAATACCTGCGTGGCATTTTCACCAGCACGCAAGTGGTCAAAAAGTCCCTTGGGATCGTAATACAGCGAACTACCACGATTGCTGATGCTGCCCTGCACGCCATCTGCCTGCACAGAAACAATCGTCAGTCCGGTCAGGGACTTGTCATTGGCCAACACGTCCAGCGTGCTGCCATCGGCAGCAGACACATACAGCACATCGTCAGCCGCCGTGGATGACACATCCTGCTGGCCCAATACGGTCACATTCACACGATTTACATAGGTCAGACCGCCGGACTCGGTGTAATACACGAAGCTGTCTTCGGCGCTTTCTCCATAGGCCAACGAAGAGAATGCCTCGCCCGGCGTATAAACAAGAGCACCAAACTCGTCAAAGGAAACCGTACCCTGGGTTTCGCTGGTATCCAGTGCAAACATGCCTGCCGAACGCGACATCATGGTGCTGCCGAAGGCGGCTACCGACATGGAGCTGACCGTGTTGTAGTTACCATCAGTGAGCAACTCCACTACATATACGGTGCCATCATTGGTTTCACTGCCGGTATCCCGAAAGCGGGATCCGATGACGGCTCGCGTCCCCGCCACATCAACCGCATTACCAAAGAAGGAGGCTGTTGCAACCGATCCTCCCTGCGGATCAGTGGACACGAATTTTTCTGGCAGCCACACACCGCTCTGGTATTTGAAGTCGTAAACAGCACCCGCATAGGAGCCATTGCTGGCATCAAACTGGGCTCCCACAAGAATGCGTGCATTCGTACTGTTTTCATCCACATCAACAGCTACATCACCGCCAAAATAACCGCCGACCGTGGCATCGTATGCCACCAGCGTGGTTTCCAGGCTCCAGCTGCCATAGCCTGCGCCACCGATGTTCTGCGCACCCGACTGCAGGTCATTGCCACGCCACACATATACGGCGCCTCCATCCACATTGGAAATACGACTGTAGATACTGCTCGCGATGAGAACACCATTCTGGCCGCCGTTGTAAAGATCAACATCCAGCGCCCACCCCAGCCGGTCATTATTCATGCCATCCCGGGCATAGAGCTTGGCAACCTGGGCATTGCCTGCCTGATCAGTGGAAAAGACATATACGCTGCCGGCATTTTCACTGGCTGTTGTGGCCAGCGTATTACCGGCACTTATGCTGCGGATTTCAAAGAGCGAGAGCGCGCGGTCATAGATCTGGAAATCGTCGATATAATCGGAAAAACGCTGGCCGCCACCCTGATAATTACCAATGGAGGCTACATCATCCGTGGCCTTGAAATAGGCCGTACCCACCTTGATGCCATCAATGTAATACGAGGTCTTGGCGTTGGCTCCCGCTCCCTCGCCCACCGCCACCATATTGTGCCAGCCATTAAGCTGGGCAGAGCTCAGTGTGGTGAAGACATTGTTGTTGGTGTAGCTGGTATTGAAGCCTGTTGTAGCTACTGTACGCGTGGTCGTCGTGCCAGCCTTGCTGGTCGTAAGATTACCGGTGGGAGTCTTGGAGCCCGTGAACGCTATGCGGAAAGTGTCATTCTGGGCCGGGCTTGCTACATCTGTCACCACTGTTACGCTTACCGAGCCTGCGCCAAGCAGGTTATTCAAGGCTGTCTCTATGGTTCCCCTTTGAGTGGCTGCCGTGGCGTTGTAAGCAATATTGCCGGTAGTGCCATACCCTGGGACAGTTATCTGGAAATTGCTACCAGTATTGGTAATGGCCAATGTTTGCTGCTCACGCACAACCGTCACGGTATTACCCGCTGCCGTCATCAGGTTATGGCTTTGGCCATTATCATTGAATGTCACCAAGAATGAATCCGTGCCATTGGTCCCATCAGTATTCAGCGCCGTGACCGTGGCAAATCCGGCTCCAAACTTGCTATTCAATTCGGTCTGGATGGATGAGGCCATCGCAGTCGCTGTGGCGCTATAAGCGATGCTGGCTGTCGGCGTCCCATCAAGGGAGAGCGTAAAATTCCCCGTTCCGGAAACCACCAGAATCTGCTGCTCCGGAATCACGTTTGTGAATGAGACATTGGCAGCAGCGCCAGTACGTGTGGCAGAAACAGTACCCACCGATGCTGTTATCAGGTCATAGTTCTTGCCATTGGTGAACGTCACCCGGAGCGTATCCGTCGTGCTGTCCGTCACCACCTGCACGGCAACGACACCGGCCCCCAGCACCGCATTAAGGGCATTCTGGATATTGGCAGCCATCACGGCGCCGATATCGCTGTAAGTGATGGCGCCCGTTGTCATATCACCAACGGTGAGCGTGAAATTCGAGCTGCTGGAAATTGTCAGCAGTTGCTGGTCCACGGTAGTCGCGGGAATAAAACCACCCACTCCAACGCCACTGTTGTTATAGGCCCCCAGTCTGTTGCTGCCTGCCTCAACAATGACCTGGTGATTACCATCGGCACCATCAGCACCGGTGCTACCACGAGTCAACGTCCTCCAATTGGGGTCATTGGAACTGATGTTGTTGTACCAGGTCGAAATCGTCCAGGTATCGCCAAGGTCAACCGGGGCAGATAAAGTGATGCCGGACGAAGAAACGGCAGCATCCAGCTTGACCACCTGACCGCGCGTAGCGTCGTAGACAAAGTAGGCACCCGCCTTGAGCGTGCCACTGTCGCCCCCGATGATGTCACCCGTGATCGTGCCCGTGGTTTCATTGAACGACCAGGAGCCCACTATGCCGGAAGGGTTGTCGACATCAGTGGCAGAAACCACAAGGATGTCCTGATCAAAAGCAACACTGGTGCCGAAGTGATCATCACGGGCCTGTGCATCAGAGGGCAATACATTGGCAGTAAGCGTCTTGATCGCCGGATTGAAATCCGTGTAGAAGGCCGCACCGGCATCAATCACACCATTGGTGTCGTAATAGCTGGCACCAATCAATATCTTGCTTCCGTCCTCCTTGATGGCAACTGCCGTACCAAAAAAGTCATTTACCTGCGCATTGGCAGCCTTCAGCGTACTTTGGAGAGTAAAGGCCGTACCCGAGCGTGTGAATGTATAGACAGCCCCCTTGCCTGAATCTGCGCCACGGGCACCGGCTACAACATGTGCTCCGGTATCATCTATTGCCACACTCCAGCCGAACTTGTCGCCCGCAACACCACCTGTAATAGAGCTGGAGCCGCGTGCTGTCCACGCATTGGACGCCCATTGGAAATAGTAAATACGTCCTGCCGTGTTGCCGTAGCCCGGGCTGCCCACCACCATCCAGTTGCCATCCCCCGAGATCGCCACGCTGAATCCGAAATCGGCATTGTTGCCATCACCAGAAACATTGGGCAGCGGACTGACTGACTTGACGGCAGGGTCAACAACGCTCAGCACAAAATCGTCATGTGCAACACCACCACGACCATCACTGACGGTGAGGCGAACTGTCAACGAATCAGCGCCAGTGGGCGTACCTTCAAAAACAAGGCTGCCTGCGTTGAACGTCAGCCAGGAAGGCAGCGCACTGCCATCAGCCAGCGTGGCAGAGTAAGTAAGCGTGTCATAGGGTGCAGGGTCTGGATCGTGGAAGGCAGAAGGAGAAACTTCATAGCGGAAATCATAATTTGCCAATGCCACCTGGTCAGCCAAAGGAGTGACCACGACAGGAGCATCGTTGACGGTATCAACATTGATGATGAAGTTGCGCGGGGCACTGTAGAGCCCCCCCGTATCCTTGGCACGAATACTGATGGTGTTGTTGCCCGCCGTTGCAGAACCCGGGATGGTGATCTTGAGCAAATTGCCATCCACAACCGCCGTCCAGCCAGAAGGCAATGTCAATGCCTCAAAAATCAGCGTGGCAATGTCCGCCGTATCCACATCCGTGAAGTAGGGAGAAAAATCGTAACTGACGGTGGAGCTGGACTGTTGCGCCGCAAACGGATTCAACGCCACGACCGATGTTGGAATCGGCGCATCATTCACACCATTGATCGTAACGGTCAACGTGCGTGTAGTGGTGCCCCCCTGGCCGTCAGAAACCG
>JASLCO010000148.1 GCA_030146505.1 Moraxellaceae bacterium | reverse complement strand
CTTGCCGGAAGCGTAACTGATGCAGGAGAGGCCGGTTATACGGATTGGCTGTATGCGGGATTTGCCTTAGCGCCAGGGCTTCAGAGCCCGCAACATGTCTTTACAGCCGATGGTGCGGACCTTGCTGGCACTTGTTGCCGGCTTGATGCAGACGAAATGCAAAGATCCAGCCGCTACCAGGTTTCGCGGCGGACACGGGCGGTCAAACGGCAGAAGAGCTCGTAGCTGATGGTGCCGGCATGCGCAGCCACTTCATCGGCCGGCAGGCCCTCGCCCCAGAGCACGCAGTGCGCGCCGAGTGCCACCGGCAGCTCGCCGAGGTCCACCGTGATCATGTCCATGGATACCCGCCCCACCAGCGGCACGCGGTGCCCGCCGACCAGAACCGGGGTGCCGTTGCGCGCATGGCGCGGATAACCATCACCATAGCCCACGGCCACCACGCCGATACGCGTGTCCTGCGGCGCTACCCAGCTTCCCCCATACCCGACCGCCTCGCCCTTTTTCAGCGGGCGCAGGGCAATCAGGCGCGAGCTCAGCGTCATGACCGGGCGCAAGCCCAGCTCCTGCGCCGTGCGGTCGGGAAAAGGCGAGCTGCCATACAGCATGATGCCAGGACGCACCCAGGCACCATGCGATGCCGGCCAGGCGAGAATGGCGGCGGAATTGGCCAGGCTGTCTTGCAGCGGACGCTCGCCCTGCCGGCCCAGCACCTGCTGCAGGCCGCGAAAACGCCCGATCTGCTTCTCGGTCTGCGCTGAATCCAGTTCATCGGCCGCGGAAAAGTGTGTGAGCAGGCCGATATCGCCGACGATGCGGGCCGCACGTATGCGCCGGAAGGCGCCCACTGCCGCCTCCGGTGAAAAGCCGAGACGGTGCATGCCGGTATCCACCTTCAGCCAGACATCCACCGGCCCGCTCAGCCTGCACTGCTCCAGCAGGGCAATCTGTTCCTCCTGGTGCACCACCACGGCCAGTTGCTGGCGCACGGCCTCGAACATTTCCGTATCGGAGAAAACGCCTTCCAGGATGACGATGGGGCGCTGTATGCCGGCGGCACGCAGGGCCAGCGCCTCATCCAGGAATGCCACGCCAAAGCCGTCGGCTTCGGCCAGGGTTTCCGCCACGAGGCGGGCGCCATGGCCGTAGGCATCGGCCTTGACCATGGCCAACACGCGCGCATAAGGCGCGGCCTCGCGCACCACCTGCAGGTTGTGATGCAGGGCCGCACGGCTGATGCCCAGCCGGACATCACGCATGGACGACTGCCTGACCGGAGGCCGGCGCACGCATCAGTACTGCTCCTGGTCGCGATCGCGGTAGAACTCGGGCGCCAGGTCCTCGAAGCGGGTGTATCTGCCCAGGAAAGCCAGGCGCAGCATGCCGATGGGACCGTTACGCTGCTTGCCGATGATGATTTCTGCCGTGCCCTTGTCCGGCGACTCGGGGTTATAAACCTCGTCGCGGTAGATGAACATGATGACGTCAGCGTCCTGCTCGATGGCGCCGGATTCACGCAGGTCGGACATCACCGGGCGCTTGTTCGGGCGCTGCTCCAGCGAGCGGTTGAGCTGCGAGAGCGCAATCACCGGACAGTTCAGCTCCTTGGCCAGACCTTTCAGCGAACGTGAAATTTCCGAAATTTCGTTGACACGGTTGTTTTCCAGCCCCGGCACGCGCATGAGCTGCAGATAGTCGACCATGATGAGGCCCAGCGTGCCGCCGTTTTCACGCGCCACGCGCCGTGCCCGCGCGCGCACTTCGGTGGGCGACAGCGCCGGCGTGTCGTCTATGAAAAGTTTCTGCTCGTTGAGCATGGCCATGGTGGAGGTGAGGCGAGGCCAGTCTTCTTCTTCCAGCTTGCCGGTACGCACACGCGTCTGGTCTATGCGCCCCAGCGAGGACAGCATGCGCATCACGATGGAGTCGGCCGGCATTTCCATAGAAAAGACCAGCACTGGCGCGCCACCCAGCAGGACGTTTTCCACGAGATTCATGGCAAAGGTGGTTTTGCCCATGGAAGGACGCGCCGCCACGATGACGAGATCGGCCTTTTGCAGGCCGGCCGTTTTTTCATCGAGATCGGTAAAGCCGGTGGAAAGGCCGGTCAGCGGCTCGTTGGAGCTGAAAAGCTGCTCGATGCGGTCAACCGCCTTGGCCAGCAGCGGACGTATGGCCTGCGGGCCGTCACCCTTGGTCTGCTGCTCCGCAATGGCAAAAATCTTGCGCTCGGCCTGGTCCAGGATTTCATCCGAGGTCGCGCCCTGCGGCTGATAGGCCACATCGGAAATTTCATAGGAAGCGCGGATGAGCTGACGCAGCACGGAACGCTCGCGCACGATTTCCGCATAAGCCGCCACATTGCTGGCCGAGGCCGTGTTCTTCACGATCTCGCCGAGATAGGCCATGCCACCCGCTTCTTCCAGCTCGCCCAGGCGATTCAGCGTGGCCGACACCGTCAGTGCGTCACGCGGCTTGCTTTCATCGGCCAGCATGGCCAGGGCGCGGAAAATCAGGCGATGGTCGCGCCGGTAGAAATCAGCCTCGGTCACGATCTCTGCCGCGCGGTCCCAGGCCGTTTCCTCCAGCATGATGGCGCCCAGCACGGACTGTTCCGCCTCCAGCGAATGCGGCGGCAGCTTGAGATTGGCAACGGCGCTGTCCGTTGCGCCACTGGCAGCGAGAGGAATATCGGTCATGGGGCTCTTCCCGGCGAAGCCAAAAGGATAACCGGACTGCGGCACAAGAACAGCGCGATCCGGCAAGCCGGCCGCAGAGAAAGCGGCCAGCGCTGTCGACCCGGCACGCCCGGGCCAAAAACAAAAGGCGCTACAGCTTTCGCTGCGGCGCCTTTTGCAAACAGCCGGTGCGGCTTATTCAGCGACCACCGTCACCTTCACGGTCACCGTGACTTCGGCATGCAGTTGCAGGTCGATGTCATAGTCGCCGGTGGAGCGGATGGCGCCGAGCGGCAGACGCACTTCGCTCTTGTCCACGGCTTCACCCAGCTTGGTGATGGCTTCGGCGATGTCGCGGGTACCCACGGAGCCGAACAGCTTGCCTTCATCACCGGACTTGGCAGCGATGACCACGGCCAGCGCGGAAACGCGCTCGCCACGGGCTTCGGCAGCGGCCAGACCGGCAGCGGCCTTGGCTTCCAGCTCGGCACGGCGGGCGTCGAACTCGGCCACGTTCTTTTCGGTGGCGGGAACAGCCTTGCCCTGCGGAATCAGGAAATTGCGGCCATAACCGGGTTTCACACTGACCTTGGCACCCAGGGCACCGAGGTTCTTGACCTTCTCAAGCAGAATGACTTCCATCACTCGTCTCCCGGATTACTGGTGGTTGTCGGTGTAAGGCAGCAGAGCCAGGTAGCGGGCCTGCTTGATCGCGAGGCCGAGCTGACGCTGGTAGCGTGCCTTGGTGCCGGTGATGCGGCTGGGGACGATCTTGCCCGTCTCAGTAACGTACTGCTTCAGGGTTTCGACGTCTTTGTAGTCGATGTACTTGGTGTTTTCTGCCGTGAAACGGCAGAACTTGCGACGACGGTAGAAACGTGCCATGACGTTTGCTCTCCTATTCGAATCTCTCAATCGCTTGCGCGTGTATCAGTAATTGCTGCGTGTCATGGTGGCTGGCCAAGGCTAGCAGGCCGCTTACCGTGATCCGGTCTCCCGGCTGTAAACCGTCCACCTGCCTCGCCATCTCCGCGCCGGTGATCTTGACGACCACCACAGCCCGGACTTCGCGCTGCTGCCCGGCCAGTAACTGGCGCGAGCGGTGTTCCAGTATCAGTTCACGATGTACCACCCCGGCCGGACTGCTTCTTTCTGCCTTCCACTCACGCAGAAGGCCACTGATCCGGACGGTATTCAGCTCCACGCAGCATGCCCCTTCTTCAGAAAAGGGCCGCCTTACTCGCCTGCGTCCTCGGAAGAAGAGGACTCTTCAGCACCTTCTTCGGAACGGGCGGCTTTGCGGCTGCGCTTCTCTTCAGCACCCTTGGCCATCAGGGATTCCTCGGTGATGGCTTCGTTGCGGCGGATGATGAGATTGCGGATGACCGCGTCGTTGTAGCGGAAGGCTTCTTCCAGCTCGTCCAGGGTGGGCTGGCCACACTCGACATTCATGAGCACGTAGTGGGCCTTGTGGATCTTGTTGATCGGGTAGGCCAGCTGACGGCGACCCCAGTCTTCAAGACGGTGGATCTTGCCACCTGCTTCCTTGATGGAGCTGGTGTAACGCTCGACCATGGCGGGCACCTGCTCGCTCTGGTCGGGGTGCACCAGCAACACGATTTCGTAATGACGCATTGTGAGCTCCTTACGGGTTGGACAGCCCCGGTCGTCTGGACTCGCAAAGCGAAGACACCGAAGCAAGGAGTACGCGGCGGCAGCCGGAGACGGCCACTTCCGGCCAAAGCCGGTGCACGCGCCCCTTTGCGGGGTGCAAAAGGGGCGGCAAGTCTAAGGGAAGCGCCGCGTCGCCACAAGGCCACCGACATGTCGCGCCAACAGCGACCGGCAGCCACCATGAACCGACCGGCCAAGCAGCTTGCAGCCGGGCTGCATTGCTGGGGCGTGAACGTTTCCGCTAGTATCGGCCAAGCCTTCATAAAAATAAGAAGCAGGCTTGTCCTGCGAGGCCTCCGGATGTCTCCTGCTACCGCCCTGAAATTGCTCGCCTTTCTCCTGACAAGCCTGTCAGCGGGGATGCTTGCGGCTGCGGCAGAGGAAAGGCCCCGCCTCGAGGACTACCCCTCTTCCTACGCCTTCCTGCAGGCCCTGGAATCCTGGAACCGCGCCCATCCTGATGGTGCTGCACCCGTTGCCAAGGCCTCACCCCCGCCCCAGGCAGCAGCCCCTGTGGTCACCGACCCCACCAGCGAACTGGCGCCGCCGCCCTTTGAAATCACCGGACCGGAATCCCTGGATACCGCCGTGGAAAAGGCCCGCTCTATCGAACACCCGGCCTACAAGGAAAAAATCCGCTACCACCGCACCACGCACCTGAGCTTTCCCCTGCACTCCATCGATGGCCAGGACATGAGTCAGGCCAGCGTGGGCGACACCCTGGACATCAAGGGCAAGACGGAGGAAGAAAGAAAACGGGAGCTGGAAAAGCTGACGCAGCAGGTGGAGCAGGACAGGCTGAGCAACTTGCAGGCCAAGGATGAACGCGCGCCCTTCGCGGCGCAGCCCCAGTCGATCAGCAACAACCTGCTGGGGGGCGGCAACCGCGCCACCCAGGATATTTCTGTCACCAGCCACTGACAGGACGCAAGACCGCGCAGGCAGGGGTCTGCGCAGGACAGCATCACCACAAGAACAACGAAAAAACTGCCGACGCGTGGCGTACGGAGTGGAACGATGAAAAGAACGACACAACAAAGCTGTGCCGCACTGCTGGCGGGCCTGCTGAGCCTGCCCGTCATGGCCTTGACTTCAGGGCCGGATGCCCGCCCGCGTCCGGAGGACTACCCTTCGTATTCCCTGTACCTGCAGGCCCTGTTTGATTACCAGCGCGCGCAGCATCCGGCTGCGGCAAAAACGGTCGCCCCCGTGCAAGAGGCCCCTGCTGCACCGGAAAGCCTGGAAGATGCCATTGCCAATGCCGGCCACAACCCCGGCTATATCGACACCAGCGCACATCCGCGCAGCACCTTCAAATCTTTCGCCCTGACGCAGATCCCCAGCCAGGACATGAGCCAGAACGGCGTAGCCGATTCACTAGGCATTTTTGGCGACCACGAACTCGATCAACCGCCACGGACCACGGCACGCCTGCGCCCGGACAATGACCTGTATCTCATACCCGATGTCGACCTGCGCCTGCTGGGTGACACCCAGGACATCATGTGGCAAGAGCTCGCTGAAACCAGCGAGGGAATATTCGGCGGCTATATCGAACTGCCGGAAAATGGCTGGGCCTATGCCAATGCCTCGGTCAGCAAGAGCACGCAGGGCGACCACGGCATTGACATGACCCTGAGCTCACGCGTCAGGAGCAATGTCTACATCCTTGACCGCGACGGCATGCCCGGTACACCTTTCGACAACCCAGGCGTGGTTGCGATCAGGCCCCTGTCTCTGACGATTTCCGGTATGCACTCGCACATCACCACCTTCCGCGACCAGCACAAAGACGACCTGATCGCCATTTCGACCAGCACGCAAAATCCCCTCCTCATTGATCTTTCCGGAAGCCGCTTCGGCACGGCAGCCACCACCGACCACGCCAGCAAGATTGCGCCGGACAGGAGCAATGTCGGCCCTGCTTCCTACTTTGCCGCCTTTGGCGACAATGCCATGCTCACCATTGCCGGCGGCACGCAACTGGATATCAAGGTGTCGCATCCTGACGGCCTCAGAAAGCCTCTGGCTACCGTCAACGGCAAAGTGCCCACCATGAGTCTGGGCAATTTCCGCTTGATCGATCAGTACGAGAACGGCGAGGAAAAGGTCAACCTGAGCATAGGGAAAACGAAAATTTCCGGGCTCGACATCGCCAATCTGCGCCTTTACCTCAACAAGGCAACCATCGTGATTGATCTTGGGACCGGGGTGCGTGACATGTCCCTCGGCATGGAGCAGGTGGCCATCGGCAACAACACGGAATCGTCCGTGCTGGGCGATCTGTACATCGACCACGTCGGCATCAACAACTCGCGCATTTCCATTGCGGCACACTGACGCGCGGCAAACTCCTCAGCTCCGCGCAGCCTTGCGCTGCCGGAGCGCCTCGAACAGCGTCACGCCGGTTGCTACCGATACATTCAGGCTTTCCACGCTACCCGCCATGGGAATGTAAGTCAGCAAATCGCAGTTCTCGCGCGTTAGCCGGCGCAGGCCGCTGCCTTCCGCGCCCATCACGATACCCAGCGCCCCCTTCAGATCAAGCTCGTAAAGCGCTTTGGCCGATGGCTCCAAGGCCGTGCCTATCAGCCAGATGCCCCGCTCGCGCAAGGCCTCCATGGTGCGGGCCAGATTCGTTACCTGAAAAAACGGCAGGGTTTCCGCTGCGCCCACCGCAACCTTGCGCACCACTGGCGTAATGGAGGCAGACTTGTCGCGCGGCGTGATGACCGCATGCACGCCCGCCGCATCGGCACTGCGCAGGCAGGCACCAAGATTGTGGGGGTCGGTGATGTTGTCCAGCAGCAACAGGAAAGGCGGCACCTGCAGTGCATCCAGGAAATCCATCAATGCATGTTCGTCGCCAGGCGCCTGCTCGCGCACGCGAGCCACCACGCCCTGGTGATGGGAGTCGCCCGCCAGATCATCGAGTTGGCTGCGCTCCCGCCATTGCAAGGTCAGCCCCAAGGGACGCAGGGACTGGATGAGGCGGTTGAGGCGTTCATCATCGCGACTCTTGAGGAGAAAAACCTCAAGCACGCCCTCGGGATGGCGCTCCAGATAAGCCTGCACGGCATGCAGGCCATAGATCAGAATATTCTTGGCCATTTATTTCTTCTTGCGAGATGCAACGGGCTTCTTCGCTTTTACGGGAGAAGAGGAACCTGCCCCGGACTTGCCAGCAGACTTTCCTGATTTTGACTTTCCGCTCCCTCCAGGAATATCGCCGGCACGCAGGCTCTCACGCACCGACCTCTCGCCAGCGCCATGTTTCCCGCCCGTGGATTTTTTACCTGATGACGCCGATTGCTCAGCCCTTCCACTGCCTCTTTTAGAGGGCCGAGGCGCATTATCCATTTCCGCCGAGGCCATGCGCGCACCCTGACGGCTCAGGCGACTGCCGCCCTCGACGAGTTCGAAATCCATCTTGCGCTGGTCCATGTTCACGGCGGCCACCTTGATGCGCACGGGGTCCCCCAGGGCAAACTGGGTGCCGGAACGGCTGCCAACCAGCTTTTGCATGGTGGCATCAAAGTCGTAGTAGTCACCCTTCAGATTGCTGATGTGCACCAGCCCCTCAACGTAAATATCGGTGAGCTCGACAAAGAAGCCGAAAGAAGTGACGCCGGCAATGACGCCATCAAAGTCCTCGCCAATGCGGTCCTGCATGTACTCGCACTTGAGCCATGCCATGACATCGCGCGTGGCTTCATCCGCACGCCGCTCGGTCATGGAGCAGTGCTCGCCAAAGGCCAGCATCTGAGCCATGTCCGGCATGACAGTTGCTGCATCCGGAGCACGCTGCCGGCCCCGCATGCGTTGGATCTGGTCGCCCAGTGACTGCATCACCGTACGTTCTCCGCGCAACTTGGCGCGAATCACGCGATGCAGCAACAAGTCCGGATAACGGCGAATGGGCGAGGTGAAATGCGCATAGGCTTCATAGGCGAGGCCGAAATGCCCGAGATTACCGGGCGCATAGACAGCCTGCGTCAGCGAACGCAGCAACATGGTCTGGATGATGTGCGCATCCGGCCGCTCGGCAATCTTTTCCAGCACTGCCTGGAAATCCGCCGGCTGCGGCTTCTTGCCAGCCGTGAAAGGAATACCGAGTGCTCCCAGATAGTTGCGCAGCTTGGACAGTTTTTCGTCACGCGGGCCTTCATGATTGCGATAGAGCGCCGGCAGCTCATTCTTCGCCACAAAATCCGCCGCGCAGACATTGGCAGCCAGCATGCACTCCTCGATCAGCATATGGGCCTGGTTGCGCTGCACCGGCACGATTTTCTCTATCTTGCGGTCACGACTGAAGATGATGCGGGTCTCATTGCTGTCGAAATCCAGCGCCCCGCGCTTCTCGCGGGCCACACGCAGTACTTTGAAGAGCTCGTAGAGCCGCTGCACAGGCGGCACCACATCGGCATGCTCGACAGCCACGCTCTTGCCGGCTTCGCTGTCGGGATATTCCAGCAGGTCGCTCACCTTGGTGTAGGTCAGCCGCGCCTGCGAATGCATGACAGCTTCATAGAACTTGTAAGCCGTGACACGGCCTGCCAGCGAGATATTCATGTCGCAGACCATGCACAGGCGGTCCACATGCGGATTCAGCGAGCACAAGCCGTTTGACAGTACCTCCGGCAGCATGGGCACGACCTGCTGCGGGAAATACACGGAATTGCCACGCTTGAGCGCCTCCTCGTTCAGCGCCGAGCCCGGGCGCACATAATGGGAAACATCCGCAATGGCCACCACGAGACGGAAACCACCGCGGCGCTTTTCGCAATAGACAGCATCGTCAAAATCACGGGCATCCTCGCCGTCAATCGTCACCAGCGGCAGATTACGCAAATCCACGCGCCCCTCCTTGTCGGCCGCCAGCACTTCCGGCCGCAAGGCCGCCGCCTCCTTGTCCACCGCTTCCGGCCAGACATGGGGAATTTCAAAATTGCGGATGGCAATATCGATTTCCATTCCCGGCGCCAGATAATCACCCAGCACTTCGCGAATGCGCCCCGTGGCCAGGCTGCGGTGCGAGGGATAATCCACCACCTCCACCGTCACGAACTGACCTGGCGACGGCATGATGTCCTGCCCCGTCACCAGGATTTCCTGCGTGATGCGCGGGTTGTCCGGAATCACATAGGCATTGCCGGATTCCTCGTAATAGCGCCCCACCAGGCTTTTGCTGTTTTTTTCCACCACGCGGATGATCTGCCCTTCACGCCGCCCCTTGTGGTCAAAGCCCGCCTCGCGCACCAGCACCACATCACCGTGGAAAACGCGACGCATTTCACGCGATGTCAGCAACAGGTCTGCCGAGCCATCATCGGGAATGAGGAAGCCAAAACCATCGGGATGACCACTCACACGGCCACGCACCAGATCCGCTTCCGCCAGCGGGCTGTAAGCGCCGCGACGGTTGGCCTCCAGTTGACCGTCACGCAGCATGGCCCCCAGGCGACGACGCAAGGCCTCTTCCCGCTCCGGCTCAAACAGCCCGAACACTCCCTGCAACTGCTCTCCTGTCAGCGGCTTGCCCGCCTCTTCCAGGGTCTCCAGGATCAACTCGCGACTGGGGATGGGATTTTCATAGCGGTCAGCCTCACGGCTGGCGTGCGGGTCCTGCCAGGAATCAGAGGCGGGGCGCTTGGACATGGAAGCATCCTTGGTAAGGAGGAAAAAACAGATCACGCCGTCGCGTGGCTGGCGGGCATTCTAGTCCAGAGGGCCGGACGAATTCATGGCAAGCGTGGGCGCTGACGCATGCCAGTACAAGCATTTCCTGCCCTCACACAAAATCATTGTGCCTCAGGCGTTGACAAGCCCCGACACCATCGCTAAATTTGCGCGCCTTGCCCAGGTGGCGAAATTGGTAGACGCGCTAGTTTCAGGTACTAGTGTCGCAAGACGTGGAGGTTCAAGTCCTCTCCTGGGCACCATCAGACAGTTTTAGGGCATCCCACCTAGTCCTAAAACGAACAAAAAACCCCGGATTTCCGGGGTTTTTTGTTTCTTGGCGTCCGGCAGCGTCCATTCCAATCCAAGCGCTTTCTGGGTAACTTCTTGGGTAACTCTTTGGCCCCAGGAATAGCGCAGCCATGGCACAGCGCAAGCCTCTTACCCACGCCCGGCAGGTTGAAGCCGCCAAGCCCGAGCAGAAAACATA
>JASLCO010000136.1 GCA_030146505.1 Moraxellaceae bacterium | reverse complement strand
ACTGCTGCTTGGCCACGGGGCGCATGCCGGCGAAACGGTCTGTCACCACCGTCACGGAATATTTGCTGCCCTCGCCCTGTACCTCGATTTCAGCCTCGGGAATCGCAGCGACCAGCAGGGCTTTTACTTCATCGACCGTCATGGATTTTGCTCTCTTCAAAAAAACAGCAGGGTCGCTGTAACGACCCTGCCTGAATGATTCCTTTAACCTGCGCCAGCAAGAGTTCAGCCAGGCAACTCCGGCAGTGCCTCATGCAGGCCGCTCACCCGCAGGATGGCCCGGCATTTTTCCGGCACATGGCTGAGCTGCAACTGATTGCCCCTCGCCGCCAGCGCACGTGCCCAGCGCAGCAGCACGGCCACGCTCACGCTGCTGGGCGAGTCCAGCCCGGCAAGGTCGGCCACGACATCGCCCGGCGCCCCGGCGATCAGCGCCAGGCCCTGCTCGCAGGCGGCGTTCGCCCCGGCAAAGCCGATATGGCCGCGGACCTGCAATTTTGCACCGTCACGGGTGAGGCTGGCACTCACTTTTTCGCCGCCCCCGCCGACTTGCTGTCATCAGCATCCTTGATGGCGCCGGCATCCGGCGACCAGCCGGCAATGGCCTTGTCTATGCTGCCGCGGTTGGCCTCCACGGCCGAGGCGAACTGGTTGCGGAAGGTCAGGCCAAGGTTGATGCCGTTCAAGATGAGGTTCTGCACCTTCCAGGCACCGGCCTTGTCCTGCTGCATCTGGAAATTCACCGGGTAAACCTGGCCACTGTTGCCGTAAACGTCCACGTCGATCTGCGCCTTTTTGGGGTCATCGCCCGGCTTGTAAGGCTTGAAGACGATCTTCTGGTGCTCATAGGCAGTGAGCCCCTTGGCATAGGTGCGGATCAGGCTCTGCTTGAGGGCCCGGGAGAAGTTGGCCTGCTGCTCCGGAGTGGACTGGCGGAAATACTGGCCCATGACACGGCGGGAGAAACCATCGACATCGACAAAGGGCGTGATGTTGTCTTCCACCAGCCTGTAGAGGGCCTGCGGGTCCTTCTTGAGGGTTTCCTTGTCCTGCGTGAGGTGCGAGAGCAGAGTGTTGGTGGCATCCTGCAGAAGCTGCTGCGGGTTGCTGTTATCAGCAGCGGCAACGGCAAGCGGCAGAACCAGCAGCAGGGCGGCGGTGACTTTTTGCCAGAACTTCATCTTCATTTCTCCTGTGTATCCTTCAACTCAACGCTTCGGCCCGGGGCAGGTTGACGCTTTTTCCCCGAACCCCTAGCGGGCTTCAGCATCCGGCTTGTTGGCCATGCTGGAGAGGAACTTGCCGATCAGATCTTCCAGCACCAGCGAAGACTGGGTCTGTTCGATTTCGTCACCGTCCTTGAGTGTCTCGTCACCCGCGCCGGGCACGATGCCTATGTATTTCTCGCCCAGGAGACCGGCAGTGAGGATGGAAGCGACAGAATCATTGTCGATGCTGTTCACGTCCTTGTAGATATCCAGCGCCACTTTCGCCTTCAGGGTTTTCGGGTCCAGCGTGATGCCGCTGACGCGGCCTATGGCCACGCCGGCCATGGTGACCTTGGCGCGCACGGTGAGGCCGCCGGCATTCTGGAAGCTGGCGTAGAGGCGGTAGCTCGGGCGGCTGGTTTCATCGCTCAAGCCACTGACCTTGATGGCCAGGAAGAACAGGGCAACAAAGCCGGCCACCAGAAAAAGACCGACCGCCATTTCCAGGGTACGGGTACGCATCAGAAGCCTCCAAACATGACGGCGGTGAGGATGAAATCCAGCCCCAGCACCGCCAGGGATCCATAAACCACGGTGCGCGTGGTGGCGCGCGAAATGCCTTCCGAGGTGGGCTCGCAGTCCCAGCCCTGGAAGACGGCAATCCAGGTAACCGCGGCGCCGAAGACCACACTCTTGATGATGCCGTTGACCACATCATCGGCAAATTCCACGGAATTCTGCATGTTCGACCAGTAGGAGCCGTCGAAGACACCCAGCCAGTCCACGCCGACCAGACGGCCGCCCAGGATGCCGACGGCGGAAAAGATCAGCGCCAGCACCGGCATGGAAATGAAACCGGCCCAGAAGCGCGGCGCGATGATGCGGCGCAACGGGTCCACACCGATCATTTCCATGCTGGAAAGCTGTTCAGTGGCTTTCATGAGGCCGATTTCTGCCGTTAGTGCGGAACCGGCACGGCCAGCAAAGAGCAGCGCCGTCACCACAGGGCCCAGCTCGCGCACCAGCGTCAGAGCCACCATGGTGCCGAGAGCCTGCTCGCTGCCGTAAGTCACCAGGATGTTGTAGCCCTGCAGGCCCAGCACCATGCCGATAAAAAGACCCGAGACCACGATGATGGCCAGCGAGAGCACGCCCACGGCATAAAGCTGCTGCACCAACAGGGGAAAACCCTTGCGGACATTCGGCACGGCCACGAGGGACTGGAACAGGAAGACACCAGCCGCGCCTATGGTACGCAGGATTTCCAGGGCCTCTTCGCCAAGACGGCGTATGGCTTCCATCAGCGTCGTCCTCCGCTTTTGATGTCGTCGGCAAAGGAAGGAGCCGGATAGCGGAAACGCACCGGACCGTCGGCATGGCCGCCCAGGAATTGCTGCACGAAGGGTGAGTCGGAGGCGCGCAGCTGCTCCGGCGTGCCCTCGCCGATAACCAGGCCATCGGCCAGCACGTAGATGTAATCGGCAATGGACATGGTCTCGTCGATATCGTGGGAGACGATGACGGTGGTCAGGCCCAGGGCTTCGCGCAGAGTGCGGATCAGCGTCACCAGCACCCCCATGACGATGGGATCCTGCCCGGCAAAGGGCTCGTCATACATGATGAGGGAGGGATCCAGCGCAATGGCGCGGGCCAGGGCGGCGCGACGGTTCATGCCGCCGGACAGCTCGGCCGGCATCAGCTCTTCCGCACCACGCAGGCCCACCGCCTCCAGCTTCATGAGCACAAGTTCGCGTATCAGCGGCTCGGACAGCGTGGTGTGGGCACGCAGCGGGAAGGCCACGTTCTCGAACACGGAAAGATCGGTGAAGAGCGCGCCGGACTGGAACAGCAGACCCATTTTCGCGCGCGTGGCAAAAAGCTCGTCGCGCTTGAGATCGGGCACATTGCGGCCTTCGACAAAGACCTCACCCGAATCAGGCCGCAGCTGACCGCCGATGAAGCGCAGCAACGTGGTCTTGCCACAGCCGGAAGGCCCCATGATGGCAGTGACCTTGCCGCGGGCAATATTCAGGCTCACGCCCCGGAAGATGGCGCGCTTGCCGCGGCTGAAGCTGAGATTGCGGATTTCCACCAGATTGCTGGTGGCCTCTCTGGCAGAGGCAGGAACAGGCGAATTTTCCGTCATTCTTTCCGTTGCTCGGTATGGCGTCCGTCTATCCCGGAGCGCCCGGGTCAGGAAAAAGTGCGCGCACTATACCATTCTTGCCGGCACATACCCGCTCCGGTGCAGAGGTCCTGCGTGGCGGTTCTGTTTAAAGGACGTTGTAACGCCCGCTCACCAAGAGCTTTGGCCTGGCAGTAGGCTTTTGAACAGCGAGTGATGGATAATGCGCGGCTTCCCGCCCGCCAGTGCCGGGCACCCGTTATCAAGGAGACCCCGATGGCCGACTTCGACTTCATCAGCGCCGGCCAGCGCGTCATCCAGGTCGAGCAAACCGCGCTCGACAACCTGAAGCCCCATGTCAATGCCGACTTCCAGCGCGCCTGCCAGCTTATGCTGGCCTGCCGCGGCCGCATCGTGGTCAGCGGCATGGGCAAATCCGGCCATATCGGCAACAAGATTGCCGCCACCCTGGCCTCCACCGGCACACCGGCCTTCTTCGTGCATCCCGGCGAAGCCAGCCATGGCGACCTTGGCATGATCACTCCGCAGGACGTGGTGATCGCCATTTCCAACTCCGGTGAAACGGCCGAAGTACTGACCATCGTCCCGCTCATCAAGCGCATGAAGGCCGGCCTCATTTCCATCACCAACAACGGCAATTCCGCCCTGGCCCAGGCTGCCGATGTCAGCCTGGAAATCGGCAAGTCGCCGGAAGCCTGCGTACTGGGCCTGGCGCCCACTTCCTCCACCACCGCCACCCTCGTTCTGGGGGACGCCCTGGCCGTGGCCCTGCTGGAAGCCCGCGGCTTCACGCCGGAAGATTTCGCCATGTCGCATCCGGGCGGCTCACTGGGCCGCAAACTCCTGATGCGCGTGGAAGACGTGATGCACAAAGGCGACGAAGTGCCCGTGGTGAAAACCGGCACGCTGGTGATAGATGCCCTGATGGAAATCACCAAGAAAGGCCTCGGCATGACCACGGTGGTGGACGGCAACGGCAAGCTGGTCGGCCTCTACACCGATGGTGACCTGCGCCGCTCGCTGGACCAGAAAATCGATGTGCACAGCACCGCCATCGAGAACGTGATGAATGTGAAATGCACCACGGTGGGCGCCCACCTGCTGGCCGTTGATGCCCTCGGCCTCATGCAGGACAAGAAGCTCAACGGCGTCGTCGTGGTGGACCAGAACCTGAGGCCGACAGGCGCGCTGAACATGCATGACCTGCTGCGCGCCGGCGTGATGTGAAACAGGAAAACCGGAATGGATGACGTCATCAAAAAAGCAGCCCGTATCCGCCTGCTCGCGCTGGACGTGGACGGCGTGCTCACCGACGGCCGCCTGTATTTCGCCGAAGACGGCCAGGAGTTCAAGACTTTCGACACGCAGGACGGCCACGGCATCAAGATGCTGCAGCAGGCCGGCATCACCTGCGCCATCATCACCGGCCGCAATACCAGGCTGGTGGAACGTCGCGCCCGGAACCTCGGTATCGCGCACCTGCTGCAGGGCCGCGAAGACAAGCTGGTGGCCCTGCGTGAACTGACCGGCGAGCTCGGCATGGCGCTGGACGAGGTTGCCTATGTCGGCGACGACTGGCCCGATCTTCCCGCCATCCTGGCCGCCGGCCTCGGCGTTGCCGTGGCCAATGCCCACGCTGAACTGAAAAGCCGTGCCGACCATGTCACCCGCCTTGCCGGTGGCCGCGGTGCCGTACGTGAAGTCTGCGACCTGCTGCTGCGTGCGCAGGACCGCTATGCGGCGGCACTGGCGCCTTATCTGTCGCTCAGCGAAACCGGCGGGCACTGAACGTGGATGTGCGCAATCTGGCCAGTCTTGCCGGCGTGCTGCTGGTGCTGGGAGCGGCGGGCTGGTACTGGGGCATGGGCTCGAGCAGCGCCCCAGTGGCCGGC
>JASLCO010000125.1 GCA_030146505.1 Moraxellaceae bacterium | reverse complement strand
TCCATGCCGGCGCCATAGGCCGCCGCCATGGAATTCCACGACGCTGAGTCACTGGGCTCCATCATCGGCCTGCTGCTTTATCTCGGCGCCTTTCTCTGGGCCTTCAGTGCGCGTCGGCTTTGGCCAGTGTGGCTGGTGCTGGCGGGCGGCGGTGGCGTCATGACCGGCCTTGCCATCCTGCTGCAAGCCCGCATCGTGGCCGGCTGAGACGTCGCATCATGTTCCAGAATTTCCGTCTTTCCATGACCTGGCTTCACACCTGGTTCGGCCTGGTACTGGGCTTTGTGCTCATGGTGGCCTTTTTCTTCGGCTCACTCTCGGTATTTGATCGCGAGATAGATCGCTGGGCGTTGCCGGAAACCCGTTTTGCGCCGCAGCCCATGCCCTCATTCGACAAGATGCTGCTGCCGATTTACCAGAGCATGCAGCCCAGCGCCGACAGCATCGAGCAGATGAAGCCGCTGGTGAACGGTCCTCTGCCCACGCATTTCGACACGGTGCGCAGCTGGGGAGCCTACACCACCCACCGCGACCCTGTGCTTTCCATCTGGGCCGGCTTTGAAGTGCCCAATGTCAAGAATCCGGATGACGCCATCTGGGCCAACCACACAGTGGACCCGCGCAACGGCCGTACCCTGGCAGAAGGCGAGCTCGCCCTGGGCAGCGATTTTTTCTATCCCATGCACTTCAACATGCATCTGCACTGGCTGGACCTGGGCTACTGGCTCATCGGCCTGGCGGCACTGGTCATGCTGGCGGCACTGGTCAGCGGCGTAGTCATGCATCGCAAGATCTTCCGTGAGTTTTTTACCTTCCGCCCGAAAAAGAGCACTCAGCGCAGCACGCTGGATCTGCACAACCTCACCGGTGTGGTGGCCCTGCCCTTCCATTTCTTTTTTGCCTTCACCGGCCTCGTGATTTTTGCCGGCATTTATTTCCCGGTGGGCCACACGCAACTGCATGCCCTGCACGAACTGCATGAGCAGATTGAAGAAAAGGAAAGCGGCCTGCCCTCCAAGCGGGCTGGCCTGGCCGCTCCCCTGGCCTCGGTGGATGCCATGGTGGCCGAAGCACAGAAGCGCTGGGCAGCCAAAGGCATGGCTGGTGAAGTCGGCTTCCTCAGTGTGCAATTCCCGGGCGATGCCAACAGCTATGTCAGCATCTACCGCGCCGGCACCGACCGCATTGCCACCACCAGTGAAGGCATACATTTCAAGGGCACGACAGGAGCCGTACTGCGTGAGGAACCGCCACGTACGGCAGTAGCAACTGCCGGCGAATTCCTTGCCGGCCTGCACCTGCAGCATTTCCGGCACTGGATGCTGCGCTGGCTTTATGTGCTGGGCGGCCTTTCCGGCTGCGTCTGCATCGCCACCGGCTTCATTTTCTTTGTGGAAAAACGCAAGAAGCAGCATGCACGCACCCATCAGCAGGGCGCACGCGTGGTGGATGCCATAGCAGTCACCACCGTCACCGGCATGGTGATTGCCGCACTGGGTGTACTGATTACCAACCGCCTGTTGCCGGCCGCACTTCCCACAGACTGGCCGACCCGCGGTGACCTGCAGGAATATCTCTTCTGGGCGGTGTGGCTGGCTGCCATGGCCCACGCTTTCTGGCGCAGCGCACCAGTGGCGCGGGGCAGCATGAATCCGGCCTGGCGGGAACAGAGCTGGGCCATTGCCGCCTTTGCCATCACTGCCGTGCTGCTCAACTGGATCACCACCGGCGATCATCTCGTGCAGACATTGTCACAAGCCTATTGGCCGGTGGCAGCATTTGATCTCGCCCTGTTGACCAGCGCCTTCATTGCTGTCGTGGCTGCACGCAAATTGCAGCGGCGTGAATGCAGCGCGTCATCGGCCAGGAACATCGGCACAGCCAATGATGACGGCAGCGATGAGGACAGCAACAAAAAGAGCAATCCGGAGACCGTCCATGTCTGACTCCCTGCTTCTGGCCACCGCCGCTCTCTCCAGCCTCGTCGGCATGGGATGGCTGGCGCTGGCCATGGATGTGCACTGGCGCCAGGCCTGTCACGGCGCCCCTGATGCACGCCGCTCGAAAGTGCTGCGCGTGCTGGGTGCCCTTGCACTCACTACGTCACTGGCGCTTTGCCTGGCCGTCGATCATGTCAGCATGGCATCGCTGGTCTGGGTGATGTGTCTGGCGGCAGCGGCACTCACCGTGGCATTCACTCTCACAAGGAAACCACGTCTGCTTGCCGTACTCGTACTGCAGGTCTACGCCCGCTAAAATGCCAGACCGTAAAAGCCCAGCCTTGCCTACAAGAAAAAACCCGGCATATGCCGGGTTTTTTCTTTGCCTCATGAGCCATGAGTGCTAAGACCTTTTCAGCTCAATCTGAAGTACCCTGAACGGACACCGGACAGATGCACTGACACCATGTATGTCCGGCAATCAGGCACTCAGAAAAACGAGGGTAGCCAGTCCATGACGAGGATAAACAGATCGGAAGATGTACCTGCCGCCTTCCAGGCAGCCTGGAATGCCCACGACATGCGCGCCTTTGGCAGCCTGTTCCACAGGGAGGCAACCTTCGTGAATCGCTTCGGACACTATGTCCGGGGGGTTGACGAGATTGTGGCGCTCCATACGCCCATCCACGAGACCATCTATCGTGACTCCACGCTTGAAAACGAATTGATCGATGTCATCCCCCTTGCCGACGGAGCTGCGGTAATCCATTTCTGGAGTCGTCTGGCAGCAGGCTCAGCCCATCCCGCCGGAGCACATGAGATTGATACGCTGATTCTTGCCGTGCTGACCAAACAGGATGACACATGGCGTATCCGGGCCCTGGAGAATGTGACACTGACAAACCCGCGTACCGGTGAGACCGTCTTGCGAAACTGACAGCAGGACACCGCTCCAGACAAGAAAAAGCCCGGCATGGCCGGGCTTTTTCTTTACACGCAACACACAGGGAATCAGGCGATCACTTCGGTGCCATGCGGATGCCGCCGTCAATGCGGATGGTCTCGCCATTGAGGAAGGTGTTTTCCACGATGTGCACGGCCAGCTTGGCGTACTCTTCCGGCAGGCCGAGACGCTTGGGGAACTGCGTCATTTCAATAAGCGGCAGCTTCACGGTGTCCGGTGCGGAATTCATCAGCGGGGTGTTGAAGATGCCCGGGGCGATGGTGCAGCAACGCACGCCGATGGAAGCGAGGTCACGCGCGATGGGCAGGGTCATGCCGACCACGGCGCCCTTGGAGGCGGAGTAAGCCACCTGGCCGATCTGGCCGTCGAAGGCCGCCACGGAAGCCGTGTTGATGACCACGCCGCGCTCGTTGTCGGCCAGGCCTTCGTTCTTCTGCATGGCCACGGCGGCCAGGCGGGTCACGTTGAAGGTGCCGACCAGGTTCACGGCGATGACCTTGTTGAACACTTCCAGGGAGTGCGGGCCGTTCTTGCCCACGGTGCGCTGGGCGGAACCGATGCCAGCACAGTTTACGGCGACGTGCACAGCGCCGAACTTGGCGACGGTGGCATCGATGCCGGCCTGAACGGAGGCTTCGTCAGCCACGTTCACTTTCACGAACAGGGCATTGGCGCCCAGCTTTTCAGCGGTCTTCTGACCGACTTCTTCATTCAGGTCGAAAATGGCGACCTTGGCACCCTTGGCGAGATAGGCCTCTACCGTGGCCAGACCGAGGCCGGAGGCACCGCCGGTGACAATGGCAACCTTGTTGGAAAGATCCATGCTGACATCCTTCAAAATGCGGGAAATTGGGGAGCGACTAGCGAGTCGGGGCCGGAGCATATCACCACCCTCCGGCCTTGTCAGGCCGCCGGACCAGCGCTTGAGCCGCTATTGACCTGCCCTTGACCCCGTCCTTGGCCCGCTCTTGACGATGGAGTCACCGGCCGTTAAATAGCCGCACCCTGCACCGGAGTCCCTGATGGCCGCCTTCTTCCGCTTCCTTCTCACCCTCTTCTTCAAATGGGACCTCTACCCCACCAAGGATGTGCTGGCCCCCGTGGTCACCCGGCACCGTGTCGGCCTGAACGACATAGACCTCAACTGGCATCTCAATAACGCCCGTTACCTGAGCTTCCTGGACAAGGCCCGGCTGGAGCACAGCATACGTACCGGCATCTTTTCCGTGTTCCGGCGCCGCGGGAACTTCCTCGTCGCCAATATCGAAATCAGCTACCTCAAATCCCTGCTGCCCTTCCAGAAATTCACCATCACCACCCGCGTGCTGGGCTGGGATGCGCGCTACTACTTCATCGCGCATGAATTCCATGCCGATGGCGAGCTGTATGCCACCGCTGCTGCGCGCATGGCCTTCACGGAAAAAGGCAAACGTGTGGAACCGAAAACCGTGCTGGTGCCCCTTGCCCACGGCGAGCCCAGCCCGCCCCTGCCCATGAGCGTGCGCCACTGGCAGGCCCTGCTGCAGGCCAAGCGGGAGGAAAGCGAAGCCGTGAACAAGTGAACAAGTGAACAAGTGAACAAGTGAACAAAGAAAAACTTAACTTGCTCCGAAATAGAAAAACGCGGCCATGCCGCGTTTTTTACTGATGCCTGTATTCGTTCCCGTAGGAGC
>JASLCO010000118.1 GCA_030146505.1 Moraxellaceae bacterium | reverse complement strand
TGTCCAGCAGTGGCTGGAAGCGGCCAAGCTCGGTGCGCAGGCGCGGTACCGGGTCCTGGCAGTGCTTGATGGCCAGTGTTACCGCTTCTTCGGCCAGGAAGGGCGGTGCACCGGTGAGCATTTCATAAAGCACGCAGCCCAGGCTGTAGAGATCGGAGCGACCGTCCACGCGCTTGCCGCGTGCCTGCTCGGGGCTCATGTATTTCGGAGTGCCGACGGTGGCGCCGGATTGCGTGAGCTGGTTGAGATCGTTGTGCAGGCTTTTGGCCACGCCGAAATCGGTGAGGATGGCGGCATCGTCGCGGCCGCGGAAGAGCACATTGTCCGGCTTGATGTCGCGATGCACGATGCCTTCGCTGTGGGCATAGGCCAGGGCGTCGGCGAGCTGCCGGGTGATGCGCAGGGCTTCCTGCACGGTGACGCCGCCGCTGCGTATGCGATGGGTGAGGTCGTTGCCGGGGTGGTAGGCCATGGCGTAGTAATGCAGGCCGTTGGCGCTGCCCACGTCGTACACCACGATGATGTTGGGGTGGGCGAGGCTGGCCATGGTACGGGCCTCGCGCATGAAGCGTTCGGCGAAATCCGGCTCCTTGGCCAGCGAGGGCACGAGGATTTTCAGGGCGACGTCGCGGCCGAAGGATTCCTGCACGGCCAGGAAAACGGCGGCCATGCCGCCTTGTCCCAGCTTGCGTTTCAGGGTGTAGCCGGGAATCACGATCTGCCCCATAGGCATCTCCATTGCAGGGAGGCTCAGGACAGCCGGTTTGTGTCCTGCCGGTTTTCAGCTCGCACTATAGCGATAGCAGGCTTCTTGTCGATGCCGGAAGGAGCAGGAGGCGAACTTGCCATGACGAAGGTTGGAAAGTGAACGGATTATGCAGGAGGGGCTTTAGCCGTGATGGCAAGTGGTGAGCAAGGAGCACGGTAAGCCGCTGGGGAGGGAATGGCATCGCCGTTAAGAACCTGTTCACGATCTCAAATTCCGTCGTCCCGGCGAAGGCCGGGACCCATGCGGCAGTGTCTTTGCCACCGTTTTATGGATCCCGGCTTTCGCCGGGACGACGTTTTCAAGGTTCTGTGCTTATCAAAGGCAGCGAGTCCAGAGATCGTGAACAGACTCTAAGAGCCTTCCTGCGGAAACGGATAAAGAAAAAGCGCCACCAGGGCGCTTTTTCTTTTGCAGCATGCAGGCTCAGGCATTCGTTCCGGTCTGGCGTGAAGACACCACGCGCAAGGGGTCGTCACGACGGCGCGAACGCTGCTTTTCCAGCAGGGCGATATTGTCCGTGAGGCTCTGGCTGATGCGGGCATGGGTGCGGATCATGGCGATCTTGGGCCAGGTGGCACGCTCGCCCTGCAGGCGGAACCACTCCCAGCGCAGCTTGTCACCGGGTTCGGCCAGCACATGGCGGTAATGATCCAGCGTATAACGCGGATGGATGGTGACATCACCGTAGTAGCGTTGCGCCAGGATGGCGTAGGCATGATCCAGCAACTGGCGGCTGGCCTGGTTGCTGACCTGCGAGCGCAGGAAATTCATGAGGCCGCTGCCGTGGAATTTCAGTTCCTCGCGCAGGGCGCGGCGTGGCCAGGACATGAGCTTCTTTTCCAGGCGCTTGCGGTCGCTTTCCATGAAGGGAACGATGTGCGGGTTCACCTGCACGGCGATGAAGTAATTCACGTTGAAAAGATGCATCAGGCGTTCGCGCGGAAGATCGCTTTTCACCGAACCGTCCACCCAGCGCTCGCGCGGCATATAGGGCACGTAATCGCCGTCCACGTTCTTGGTGGTGAGCGTGACGGGCGGGAAAAGGACGGGCACGGCGCAGGAGGCCAGCACGGCGCTCCAGGTGAGCAGGTAGGGCGAGGTCAGCTCGTTCATCAGGCGTGATTTCTGGTGCTGGTCCACCGGTGAAACCGTCACGTTGATGTGGCGCCCGGTGCGTGCATACGCCTCTTCAAAGGAGTATTCGCCGATATTTCTACGCAGGAACGTTTCCAGTTGCTTCTGGTCGGCAAAGCCTTCGCCCAGGAAGCCGCGCAGGGGATTTTTCCAGGCCCAGGCGCGGCCTTCCAGCAGGTCGCCTTCATACATGGCTTCCAGTTCATCATCGGTATGCGTGCCTATCATCGCCGCCATGATGGAGCCGGCACTGGAGCCGGAAATCACCTTGGGCAAGAGGCCCTGTTCATGCAGGGCCTTGCACACGCCGATATGGAAAAGCCCGAGGGTGGCGCCGCCGGAGAGCATGAGGGCGGGCTGGCCGAAACTGCGCGAGGTGTCTTCAAAGAAACGGCGCTTTTCGTCGTAGGAAAGCAGGCTGTTGGGCTGGGCGCTGATATAGGAAAGCGCGTCGCATACCTGCGTCACGTAATCCTCGATCAGTTTCTTGGTGCCGACATGGGCGCGGGTATAGAGCGCCGGATTGCCCATATTGCCGAGGTCATGGTGCAGGCCTTCGCGCAGCGAGCGGATGAGCTCCTGCAGCTTGTGGCCCTGCTGCAGTTCGCGCAGCGACACCAGGCGTTCATGGATGAGTTCGTAGTGGTAGTCGGAGGAAGTGTTGTCGAGCTTCCAGAGATCCAGTCCTGCCAGCGCATCGAGCTCCGTGCCCAGTTGTTCCCATTCCGTATAGGTCTTTGCGTTGTCCAGGGCGCGATCCAGCTCGGTGATCTTTTTCTTCAGCTGCATGTCGGCCTCGTGACATCGAGTTGAGCCCGGAATCTAGCATCACTCACCAGGGGCGGGTTCCAGATTGCCCGACAATTCCGACAGTGAGGACAGTCATTTCGGGCCGTCGGCTGGTTACATCGGGCAGAGGCAAGGGGCTTCGCCCGACAGTATGGGCCGGTGAAGCGGAAATGGGCGGCAGGTTACCCCGGTATTTACATGCCCGAGGCTGAACCTGCTTGGTGGTGATGGCATCCTGGACTGTTTTTACCAATGGCCGTAAAGAAAAAAGCCGGGATCACCGGCTTTCGGATTCAGCGTGGCCGGCGGAGGGTGACCCCGGCCGGCCGCGTGCAGTGCCCTTGTGGGGCGGCACGGCTTTCAGCAGCTTTGCGGCATGCGGTTACAGGCGCTGACGATGGCTTTCAGGGCGGCGGTGCCACTGTTGCGGTCGCGGCCCATGCCGATGACG
Source organism: Moraxellaceae bacterium (assembly GCA_030146505.1). GTDB lineage: Bacteria > Pseudomonadota > Gammaproteobacteria > Pseudomonadales > Moraxellaceae > UBA2031. The sequence goes on along the minus strand of JASLCO010000118.1, from coordinate 8,237 downwards.
GGTATGCCTTTTTCATCTTCCAGGGTGACAATGGCCATGGCTTCGGCCTGTTCGTCATCGCCCAGCGAGCGTTCCTCGAAGTGGCGCAGCTTTACCGGCAGATTGATGGCCTTCATGAAGGCTTCGATGGGGCCGTTGCCTTCGCCCTGGTGTTCTTCGGTCTTGCCATTCTTTTCCAGCGTGATGCGTATCTGTCTGCCTTCATTGGACTGCACCTGTTTGACCAGCGTCAGCGGGGCCGATTTTTCATAGGTCGCGCAGAAAATTTCCCAGAGCCTGGGCGCAGTGAGTTCCTGTCCGGTTTCATCCGCCACTACCTGCACCACCTTGCTGAAGGAGGGCCACTCCGAGGCTGGCAGCTTCACGCCATAAGCCGTTTCGAGAATGTGCGCGATGCCGCCTTTGCCGGACTGGCTGTTGACGCGGATGATGGCCTCGTAGCTGCGGCCCACATCGGCCGGATCAATCGGCAGATAGGGTACCGCCCAGGCGGCATCGTCCTTCTGCACGGCAAAGCCTTTGCGTATGGCGTCCTGGTGTGAGCCGGAGAAAGCGGTGAAAACAAGATTGCCTGCATAGGGATGGCGCGGGTGCAGGGCAATGCTGGTGGCGCGTTCCACCACGGCGGAGATTTTGTCGATGTCGGAAAAATCGAGGCCGGGATGTATGCCCTGTGAATAGAAGTTCATGGCCAGGGTCACAAGGTCCACATTACCGGTGCGCTCGCCATTGCCGAAAAGACAGCCTTCCACGCGGTCAGCTCCAGCAAGAACGGCAAGCTCCGCGGCGGCGACAGCAGTGCCACGGTCATTATGCGGATGCACGGAAAGGATGATGCCGTCGCGACGCTTGAGGTTGCGGTGCATCCATTCGATCTGGTCGGCATAACGGTTGGGCGTGGAGACTTCCACGGTGGCCGGTAGATTGATGATGATTTTCTTGTCCGGGCGTGCTTCCCACACGTCTGCCACGGCGTCGCAGACCTCCACGGCGAAATCCAGTTCGGTAGCGGTGAAGGTTTCCGGGCTGTACTGGAATATCCACTCGGTTTCCGGGTGCTCTGCTGCAATGTCCTTCATGAGCTGTGCGTTTTTCACGGCAAGCTCGCGTGTTTCCTCGCGGCTCATTCTGAACACGGTTTCACGCCAGACCGGGCTGGTGGCGTTGTAGAGATGCACGATGGCGCGCTTGGCGCCGTAGAGGGATTCAAACGTGCGGCGTATGAGGTGTTCACGGGCTTGCGTGAGCACTTCTATGGTCACGTCATCGGGAATATGGCCGCCCTCGATCAGCGAGCGCACGAAATCGAAATCGGTTTCTGAGGCCGAGGGGAAAGCGACTTCGATTTCCTTCAGGCCTATCTGTACCAGCATCTTGAAGAATTCGAATTTGCGTGCCACCGACATGGGCTCGAACAGGGCCTGATTGCCATCGCGCAGGTCGGTGCTCATCCAGATGGGCACATGGGTGAGCTCGCGGGTGGGCCACTGGCGGTCGGGGAGATTGATGGCCGGGGTGCGGGGATATTTCTTCGAAGGGTCTTTGAGCATGTTCTTGATGGAGGTCATGATGTTCATCTCTTGCATTGAGGTCGCGGTGTCGTGATGGCAAGGACAGGGCACTCCGGCTGCCACGTACTCATGGCCGAAGTACCGCAGCGCAGTCGTGCGGAAAGGAATGACGAGCCAGTCAATGGCAAGGCGATGTGCAGGAACATGGCACAAGTCTCCGGAGGTCCGGGGTTCTATTCAGGATGGGGTGTTACGGGGTAAGGAAAAACGATGGATGCCCGTCAGGGCAGCAGCAGGCCCAGCACGGCTGTCATTGCAACAGCAGCGAGCTTGTTCGGGAGGTTGAAACGGGCCGGTGCAGTCATGGCTTTCGGGGATGCCGTGAGAGGAAGAGGTTCGAACTTAGCAGCCAAACTGGCCGGATACAAGTCGCTTGCCGTGCGTCGGGCCTTAAAAAGAAATTCGTGCTCATCATCCCTGATGCATCTGTTTCCCCACCTCACGGGGGGCTTCACATATTTGCTACACAGTTTTGCGGCCCGGGAGCCGGCCCGGCGATGGTGGCTGCCAGGGCTGCTCGCTAATATCGTGCGCAGTCAGGCAGCCGTTGACACTGCCATCCTTGCAGAGGTGCACATGAAATTGTTCAAGGGCCTTTCCCTTTCACTGGCTGTCGCCGGCACGCTGACCGCTTGCGGTGGAGGAGGCCTTCCTTCGGGCCCGGGTGCAACGACGACTGGCGTGTTTCGTGATGCGCCGGTGGCAGGCTTGTGGGTGCAGGGGAGCACAGGTGATGCCTATACCAGTGCCAAGGGAACATTCTCCTACCGGCCAGGCGAGACCTACACGGCCTATGTGGGCAAGGTGAAGCTGGGCAGTTTTGTTCCTGATGCGGATAACGTGACCGTGACACCGGCAAGCCTGGTGCCCGAATCGGCAGCCAATCGCGAAACCACCATCCTCAACCTGACCCGCTTCCTGATGACGCTGGATTCTGATGGCGATGCTTCCAATGGCATTTCGATTGCGCAGGCGCTGGACGACGATGCCCTGAACTGGCCTCAGATAGATTTCACTTCTTCCGCTGCTTTTGACTTGAGTACGAATGATGGCAAGCCTGCCAATGCCATCATGAATGGAATTGTCGGCTCTGGCGGCAAGACCGTTGCCAAAGGCATCAAGGCGCTTACCGGAACAGCCAGCTACACATCGCAGTCCGATGCGCGCGATCATCTGGTTGACAGCATGGCCTGCGCCTATGCTGGTGCCTACACCAGCGAGCAGCAGTTAGCCGGCAGCGTGACCAGCCGCCTGGCGTTCATCATGGATGGCGCAGGTATCATTTCAGCGCTGCAATACCTGCCGCAAACCAATACCAGCAGTTATCACTTCAATGCGGCAACAGCTTTTGACTACAGCAATTTGCTGGCTGATGACAGCCACTTCATCGCAGTGGACTCGGATGAGCAGCCAGCGCTGGTCAAGATGGATTACCGCCAAAGCCTGCTGACGCCGGACAAGGTCTACCTGCATGCTACGGCCACAAATGAGCTGGCATCGGCCGGTGTGCAGACCGCCTCCCGTCTGGCAGGTTTGCCCACGGCAGTACGCCGATTGGCTGGGGTGGTGCATTTCCCCAGTGACAATGACTATGTCTATCAGGTGGAAGTGGATGCTTCCAATATTGTCAGTGGTCGCCTGCTGAACCTGAAGACCGGGAAGAGTGCCGCGCTGGCGGGAAGTTATAGTTACGGCTCTGGCAAGTACACTTTGGCGGCCTCGGGAGCAGTGGAGTCTTCCACCATCAGTTTGACGGGTGATTATTCAACATCGTTGAACCAGTGGACGCCGACTGCGACGGAAGATGGCCTGGCGCTGGCCTCACCGCTGAACGTCAAGGGCTGCAAACTGAATTGAATCCATGACCTGCAGGTACGAACTCATTTGCGCAGGAAAAGGAATTTCCGAAAAGCCGGCTGTTGCCGGCTTTTTTGTTTCACTTCCTGGAAAAACCTCAAGGCTGCAAGGCAGCCTTCATTCCGGCAGGTGTATCGCGGGTGGCCTGCAGGCGCGCGAGGGTTTCCCGGCAGCTGTCGTTCTTGCCGGAGGAGCCGGGATCCATCAGCGGAATGATGGCGGCGAAGGGTGAGAGTGTCAGGCCCAGCACGGCAGCTGCCCCGGCTTTCAGGCCCAGGGTGCCGGTGTCGGGCCGCAGGCGGGGGTCGGAAAAACTGCCGCGCACGTGCAGGGGAGCTCGCAGGGAAAGCGGCGAGAAATCGTGCGGCTTGGCGCGCAGGGTGAGGTCCAGTTTTTCTTCCGGCAATGACACGTTTCCACTCAGCAGGAGCAGCGTGTCGCTGGTGTCCACCACGCCGGTTTCAGTTTGCAGCAGGCCCTTGTCGGCCTTGACGCCGAGCACGGCGCAACGCAATTCCAGATTCCTGTCGCCACGCAGCAGCAGGCCCAGCGCCTGTGCGGCATCGAGGCCGGAGCCTTCCAGCAAGAGTTGTGAAAGCTGGCCGTCCTTCACCCAGGTTTGCGCGCTGCCTTGCAGCGTGGCCAGCATGGCTGCCGTGGATTTGCCGCTGCCACGCAGCCTGGCCCGTCCACCCAGCTCGCCACTCACAAAGGGTGGCGCTGCCGTGGCCCCGGCCGGGTTTTTCAGGCGCAGGCGTTCCGATTTGCGCGCCAGTTCATTGCGGGGCCTGAGCCATTTTTCCAGCTTCACGCCTGACCACTGAAGATTGCCGGCCCAGAGGGGCGGGCTGCGACGCGAGTCCAGTAGAAGTTCGCCGCGCAATTCACCGTCGGCGCTACGCGCCAGCATTTTTTCCAGTTTGAGTTCGCCGTGATCGAGTTGCAGGTGACCTTGCAGTGGCGCCAGCGGCTGCGCAAAAACGCGTCCCAGGAGGACCTGGTCCAGGCTCACCGCAATGTCGGCATCCATGCGTTGCAGCGAGGGAATGTCGAATTCGCGTTGCGGCAGCACGCGCCCGGAAGCCTGCCGCGCCACCGTGGTGGCTGCCGGTTTGCCGGGCGCCTGGCGGGCTGTGACAGGGGCTGCCGGTACGGCTGCCACCGGTGCGCCGAGGGCGGGCGCAAGGTCGGCCAGGGCGAGCTGGCTGCCGTGCAGTTCACCGGCGAGGCGGGGGCGGCTGGTGTTTGTGTCATAGTGGAAAAGGCCGGAGAGGCGTGTGCTGCCCACGGCAAATTCGTCGACATTGAGCGTCCACAGCGATTGCTGCTTGTGCACATGGCCGTCCATGGTGAAGGGCGCAGTGGTGGGCAGGGTGATACCGGTGGCGTCGCCCACGGCGGCCAGCGAAGGGCCGGCCACGGTGAAGTCCCCGCTGAGTCCGCCGAATTGCAGGAGGTCCGAGGCGAAGCCGTCGAAGGTCAGGCGGCTGCCGCCCATTTCCAGCTCTGCCGCAAGGCCGATGGGCACGGAGCGGCCTTCCGGCGCCACCAGCGGCAGCAGGCCCGGCGAGCTGGCGCGTGCCGAGAAAACCTTGTCCTGGAAGCTGCCATTGGCACGGACCTTGAGGCCGGGGCGTTCGTCCCGGCTACCGTCGTGCATGGTGGCCTGTGCCTGGATTTTCAGTGTGGAGATTTCGTCGCGCAGTTGCAGCTTGCCTGATTGCACGATGAGCCTGTCGAAGTGCGGAATGGCAACGTCCCGGGGCGCGGCTGTCTCGGGCGCACCGAACATCCAGTTGGCCCGGCCGTTTTTTTCGCGGATCAGCAGGGCGTCGACAGTGGTGGCCTGCAAGAGGCTGATGCGTATGCGCCGGCCCTTGAGGCTGCCGAGAAGGCTGCGCCAGGGCAGGGCGAGCGTTACGTCGCTGGCACTGAAGAATGGCCGGCCTGCGCCGGTGTCGGGCTGCCAGCCGGCACCGGCAATGCGGAATTGATCGGTACTGAGGCGCAGGTGGCCGAGCAGGTGCAGGCGGAATTCATGGCCCAGTTCCACCCGGCGTTGCAGTTTCTGGCTGAGCTGGTTTTCCAGTGGCTGGCGCAGGAAAGGCCAGCCTGCCCATTCGCAGGCGGCGAGGCCGGCCAGCAGCAAAACGAGGAGCGCTGCCATGCCGAGTCCGGTTTTCTGCCGGCGCGAGAGCCGGGTCTTGCCGCTAGCCATGAAATGTTTTCCCTGTCGCTGCCTGTCTGGATTGAAGCAGCGGCAGGGAAAAGGGGCGGGCGTTTTATTGTGGTGTCTGGGTCGCTTTCACATCACGAAATGTTCGGTGTTTGTGAAGCGGCCTTGCGATGGAAGGAGTTTCAGTCGCAACCAAACCATGACAGGCCGGGGCCCGGGAGCCTCAAGTTCTTTATGGCGTACATCACAAGCCGGAAAGTCACTGCTCCTCCCCGGCGGGGACGACATTTGCTGAAAAACGGAATCAAGGGGACGCCCTCCAGAAACAGGCCGCTACAAATCCGTCTTGCGCAGGCGCAGGGCGTTACTGATGACGGATACCGAGCTCAGGCTCATGGCGGCGCTGGCCACCATGGGCGAGAGCAGCAGGCCGAACAGGGGATACAGCAGGCCGGCGGCCAGCGGCACGCCCACGAAGTTGTACACGAAGGCGAAGAAAAGATTCTGCCGTATGTTTTTCATGGTGGCGCGGCTCAAGGCACGCGCCCTGGCAATGCCGCGCAGGTCGCCTTTCACCAGCACCACGCCGGCTGACTGCATGGCGATGTCGGTACCGTTGCCCATGGCAATGCCGATATCGGCCTGGGCCAGCGCGGGTGCGTCGTTGATGCCGTCGCCGGCCATGGCCACGCGGCGGCCGGCGGCCTGCAGCTTTTTCACTTCGCCATGCTTTTCTTCCGGACGCACATCCGCATGCACTTCGGTGATGCCGAGTTCGCGGGCAATGGCCTGGGCGGTGACATGGTTGTCGCCGGTGAGCATGACGATGTGTATGCCTTCGGCCCTGAGGGCCGCAACGGCTTCGCGGCTGCCGGCCTTGAGCTGGTCGCTCACGGCCAGCAGGCCCATGGCCGTGGCATTGCGGCTCAGTACCATCACGGTCTGGCCTTGCGCGCGCAGTTGCTGCGCTTCGCTTTCCAGGGCTCCCAGTGCAATGCCTTTGTCGCGGAAAAGGCGTTCATTGCCGAGCAGGATGCTTTGCCCGCCGATGGAGCCGCCTACGCCGGCACCGGGAATGTCGCGGAAATCTTCCACGTCCTGCAGGGCAAGATGCTTTTCCTTGGCGGCATTCACCAGCGTCTGCGCAAGCGGATGCGAACTCAGGGCATCCAGGCTGGCGGCCAGTTGCAGCACCTCGTTTTCATCGGCATTCACGGCACGCAGGGCGGACAGGGTGGGCTTGCCTTCGGTGAGCGTGCCGGTCTTGTCCACCACCACCGTGTCTATCTTCTCCATCTGTTCCAGCGCGGCGGCATCCTTGATGAGCACGCCTTCGCGCGCCCCCCGGCCGACGCCGGTCATGATGGACATGGGCGTGGCCAGACCGAGCGCGCAGGGGCAGGCGATGATGAGCACGGAAATGGCGGCCACCAGCGCATGGTTCAGCGCGGGTGCGGGCCCCAGCCACCACCAGCCTATGAAGGCCACCGCGGCGACAGCCATCACCAGCGGCACGAACCAGCCGGCCACCTGGTCGGCCAGGCGCTGTATGGGGGCGCGTGAGCGTGCGGCCTGGCCCACGAGCTCGACGATACGCGCGAGCAGGGTGTCGCTGCCGATTTTTTCCGCCAGCATCACGAAGCTGCCGCTGCCGTTCAGTGTGCCACCGGTCACTGTGCTGTCCGTGGTTTTTTCCACCGGCAGGGGTTCACCGGTAATCATGGATTCGTCCACGCTGGAGTGGCCTTGCAGCACGCGGCCGTCCACGGGAATTTTCTCGCCGGGTTTCACGCGCAGCTTGTCGCCCACCTGCACCGCATGCAGGAAAACCGTTTCTTCGCCGGCATCGCTGATCCGGTTGGCTTTTTCCGGCGCCAGTTTCAGCAGGCTGCGCAGGGCATCGCCGGTTTGTGCCCGTGCGCGCAGTTCCAGTACCTGGCCCAGCAGCACCAGGGCCACGATCACGGCGGAGGCTTCAAAATAAAACGGCATCATGCCGTCCTGGCGGAAGCTTTCCGGGATCAGCGCGGGGAAAAGCAGGGCGACCAGGCTGAAGCCGTAGGCAGCCGCCACGCCCAGACCGATCAGGCTGAACATATTGAGATGGCGGTTGATGAAGGACTGCACCATCAGGCGGAAAAACGGTGCGGCCGCCCAGAGCACCACGGGCGAAGCCAGCGCCAACTGTATCCAGCCATAGGCGTCACCAAAGCGGTGATGCCAGTTCAGGCCCGGAACCATTTCGCTCATGGTGAGAAAAAGCAGCGGCGCGCTGAAGATCAGGCTGATCCAGAAGCGTCGCGTCATGGCGCGCAGCTCGCTGTCGTCCTGCTCGGCCGTGATGCTCATGGGCTCCAGCGCCATGCCGCATTTGGGGCAGTCGCCCGGGCCTTCCTGCACGATTTCCGGATGCATGGGGCAGGTGTAAAGCGCACCTTCTGCTGCGGCGGCGGCGACTTTCTTTTCTTTTTTCAGGTATTGCTCCGGGGCTGCCGTGAATTTCTTCACGCAGTGGGCACTACAGAAAAAGTATTCCCGGCCTTCATGCGTAGCGCGGTGCGGACTGCTTTTATCCACATTCATGCCGCAGACCGGGTCTTTCAGCCAGTGTGCCGAGGCTTCGCCACTGCTGC
>JASLCO010000092.1 GCA_030146505.1 Moraxellaceae bacterium | reverse complement strand
ACTTTCTTTACCTCGGTAAAGAAAGTAAGCAAAGAAAGCCGACTCCTGCGGAGAGCCCTTCAACTGGCTCTGTTCATTGCTTTGGCAGATGGTGTCCGGGTGGGGTTCGCGCCATGCGGCGCCTCACAACGCTCTTCCGTGCTCTTTTGTCTGTCGGGGCCGTAGGTGCAGAAGGCCTGGGGAGCGGGCTCGCTGCGCTTGGCCGCACCGCCGGGATTTGCTTTTGCTGGTTTCTGGGAAACCGTCTTTCCGTCTGTGCTGGGTTCGGGGAGAAGCAAAGCAGTTTCTTCCTCACCGTCATATCGGCGAAGGCCGGTATCCATACGGCGTTGGCAAATTCACCATTGCATGAATTCTGGCCTTCGCCGGGGTGACGCATCCTTTGAAAGGGAAAAAGAAATCTGGCTCGGTCGTATGGCCAGTGTCCTGCGAGATTGTGCCCATTTTTAGTGGAGGGGCTTCAGCCCAGGAGCGTGTGGCCGGGCAGCTTCACGGCAACATGCCTAAACACTTTCCCTTGCCTGCTGCCAGGTCCCCATGAAAATCAGCAGGGTGGTGGCCAGCATGTCTTCAAGGGGTTGGGCAAAACCGGAGAGCAGCCAGCGGCTGGCGATGCCGACGGCGGCGCCGACCAGGCCTATGGACAGGGTTTCCTCATCGTGCAGACGCGTGGACGGCGACATCTGCAGGTTCAGCGTGCGCATCATCTGCGCGAATTTTTCCACCGATTGCCGGTAGAGCTTGTCCACGCGCGGGCTCACGCCCAGCACCTCCACGAATTGCACGCGCGCTGCCGCCGGAATTTCCCGCGCCAACTCGAAAAAGGCATGCAGGCCTGCTTCCACCATGACGCGGGGTTCGCGTGGTGCCGCCACCACGGCAGCCAGGATGCGCTCTTGCTGCAACACCATATGCGCTTCGTACACGGCACACAGGAGGTCTTCGCTATTGGAAAAGGATTCGTAGAAATAGCGCTCGCTGAGGCCGGCAGCGGCACAGATGGAGCGCACGGTGGCGCCGTGATAACCGGCCTCGCCGAACACGGTCAGGCCTGCCTCCAGCAGGCGCTGTCGGCGCAGGGCACGACGGTCTTCCATGTCCTGGCCGCGATAACGGCGGCCGGCAGTCACTTCACTCATGATCAATCTGGCCCGACATGACGGGTTTTGAGGTTTCCGGGACATTGACAGCTCAGGCTGTCATCCATAATGTGACAACGCTTGTTGCCAGATGCCTGCATCATGCCCCAGGCGGGCGGGCAAGGCTAGGGCCTGTTGCCGATTTGCCGGCCGTGTCGCTGGGAGCTGTTTTGGCCCAGCGCAAGGAGTGAAGGCATGGTGTGGTCATTCCACATGAGCCCTGAACGACGCCGCGATGGACCAAAACAGACCCAGCCCTGCGGGTTGCCCCCGAAAAGGCGGTCATACGGCGTTGCTTCCTCCTCGTGTGGAATAACCACACCACGTCGGTCCGGTCGCGCCTTGCCTGACCGCCTTTTCGGGGGCAACGATACTGCCGGCAAATCGGCAACAGACCCTTGTATTCCGGCTCTATGAAGAGCCCCTGACCAGGATGAACTCATGAAGACTCTGCAAGACAAGGTCGCCGCCATTACCGGAGCCGGCTCCGGCATAGGCCGCGCCACCGCCATCCTCATGGCCAGCAAGGGCTGCCATCTCGCCCTCTCCGACGTGAATGAAGCCGGCCTCGCCGAGACCGCCGACAAGGCCCGCCAGTACGGCGTGAAGGTCACTACCCGCAAGGTGGACGTGGCCAGCCGCGAGCAGATGTATGCCTGGGCCGATGAAGTGGTGCAGGACCATGGCCTCGTCAACATCATCTTCAACAATGCCGGCGTTGCCCTGGGCGCCACCGTGCAGGACATGCAGTACGACGATTTCGAATGGCTGATGAACATCAATTTCTGGGGTGTGGTTTACGGCACCAAGGCTTTCCTGCCGCATATCAAGACCGCGGGTGAAGGCGCCATCGTCAACGTATCAAGCGTGTTCGGCCTGATCGCCGTGCCCACGCAGTCCGCCTACAATGCCGCCAAGTTTGCCGTGAAGGGTTTCACCGAAGCCCTGCGCGAAGAGCTGGCCATTGAAGGCACAAATATCGGCGTGACCTGCGTGCACCCGGGCGGCATCAAGACCAATATCGCCAGGAATGCCCGTATCACCGAAACCAAGGGCATGGTGGACGCGAAATCCACACGCGACTTCGAAAAGGCCTTCATGACCACGCCGGAAAAAGCCGCCGAAGCTGTGGTGGGCGCCATCATGAAGAACAGTCGCCGCCTGCTGATCGGCCCCGATGCCGTGGCCATCGACCTCATGCAGCGCATACTGCCGACGCAGTACCAGCGCATCCTGGAAGTTGGCGCCAAGCAGCGCGCCAAGAAGATGGGCGGCGTAGGCGTGGCCTGAGGCATCAGCACTGCATGAAAAAGCCCGGCAATGCCGGGCTTTTTCATGGGATTCATATTTTTGCCCTTCAAGGAATTTTCGTCATCCCGGCGCAGGCCGGGATCCATACGACAGTGACTTTTCCACTGCATCACGGGTTCCGGCCTGCACCGGAACGACGACTCAAGAGCAAGGGAGTGATGCATGGAACGGGGATGACGTTTTATCTGTATCGTCCACTCACCGAGCAGGGAAATGTTTTCTGACTCCAGAAACCCCCATCAGTTGCGGTAGTAATCCACCCATTCCAGCGACCACTCCCCTGGCGTCGCCAGCACGGCGGCAGGGATGCTGACCGTCATCGTGCCGGCATAGCGCCGCAAGCTGCCCACCGGCCACTCATTACCCCAGGTACAGGACAGCTCGGGCTCCTCGGTGCCATGGCAGACCAGCGATTTTCCCGCCTGCTGCAGCGAGAAGGATTCCAGTTTCTGCAGACCCGGGAACTCGATAATCATGCCTTCGGGCAGGGCCTGCCGTATCTGCAGCCGGGCGCGGCCCACGCCCTTGGGACTTTTCACCACCAGCACCGGATTACGGGTTTCCGGCAACAGCGCCAGCTTGCCGCCATGCACACGGCTTATTTGCACCACGGCATCACCGGCAGGCAGCAGCGAACAGGCGGACAAGGCCAGCACCGCGACAGGAAGCAGGAAACGGAGTCTGTTTTTTTTCTTCATGGGCATGCTCCCGATATCCAGGACGAATATAAAAATCCGCCTTGCCTCAAAGAAGTGTTTTTCTGGTGACGCCATCTTCTTCAGCCAGCAGCGCCCGCTTTTTCATGGTCCGGCCGGGGTGGCCGTCACTTCCACGACCGGCGCCAGGTCCGGTCCCTTGAAGGGCCAGCGGGTGCGGGCGGCGCCTACGGCGGCGCGGCTTTCCTTCATGAGGGCGCGGGTTTCGGCCAGTGTGCTGTCCAGGCGGGGAGCCGTATCGTCCAGCAGTTTGCCGGCGCGCGCTGCCGTCTGCGTGGCGGCGGCAGCGGCCGCGCCCAGCGCATCCAGCGAGGCCGTGGCACGGGCATTGAGGGCCGGCACGGCTTTTTCGATTTCCTGCAGGCTGGCATCGGCACGCTGCAGGGTGCTGCGCGTCTCGGCCAGTGTTGCCGGCACATCCTGGCCCGCCAGCCTGTCTGCATGTGCCAGCAACTGGTCGACATGCCGGCGCGTCTGCTGCAGCTCGCCGGTCAGCCGGCGCAGTTCGGCAAAGCTGCCGCGTACATCGCCCTTGGGATCGTTGGCATAGGCGAGCAGCACATGCATTTCATCAATGACGGGCACGACACGGTTGCGCACGTCCTGGGCAATGTCCCCAAGGCTGCTGCCCGGCACGAAGCGCAGGCGGTCGTCGTGGCCCAGCGCCGGCAGCTCCGGGTTGCCGCTGCTCACACTGATGAAGCTGTCACCTATCATGCCTTCACGCGCCAGCGTGGCCACCGAATCCGCCTTGATCCAGCGCATGTACTTGTCTTCGATCTGCATTTCCACATCGACGCGGGCGGACTGGTTGAGCTCCACGCTGCGTACCTGGCCGATCTTGAAGCCGGAGAGCTTCACCGCCATGCCGGGGCGCAGGTCGGAACCGCTTTGCGCCATGAAGTACACCGGCGTCTTGGGGGCGAAATAGCCCTGGCGCACGGCCAGCCCCAGCAGCAGGCCCACGCCCAGCAACAGGCCCAGCCCCACAAACAGACCGAGCTTGAGGCCAAGGTGCCGGAAGCGGCTGTCCGTCTCCAGTAGCGGGACAAGGCGGGAAGGGTCCGTTTTCATGCAGGGGCTTCGCCGGAAGAGGCGGCAAGCATGTCATGCGCTGGCCAGGCCGGCCAGTTGGGTGCCGGCAGGTCCAGCAGAAAAATCCGCGCCCCGTCGAGTTGCACCAGCAGGCGCTCTGCCATGGCGGCACCGGCCTGCTCCAGTGCCGCTGGATGCAGCACGACCACATCGGCACGCAGGAGCAGCAGGCGCAGGAAACGCGCTGCCGCCAGCTGGGCATCCGGCAGTTGTGCCGGGCGCTGGTGCAGCCAGTCAGGCAGTGCCAGCGCCATGGTGTCCAGCGCCAGTTGCAGGTCGCCGGCAAACGCCGCGGGATGGCCGTGATGCCAGTCGTGCATGAGACGCAGGTTTTCCAGCACGGAAAGATTGCTGAGAAAGCTGGCCTCCATGCCCAGCCAGGCCGTGCGCAGGCGCTGCGCCCGCGCCGCCGCCAGCAACTGCTCGGCATGGGCACGCGCATGGCGGCCCAGGGCCCAGCGGCCCGGAGGCGGCAACAGGGGGAATGAAGCCGGCAGGCGCTTCATCGCAGCAGGGCCCACACGGCATCCACCACGAACACCGCCAGCAGGCTGCCCACCACCGCGCTGGAGGCGGCGCGCGGAATGTCCGTCATGGCGTGGCCGGCACGGAAACCGGCGCGACAGGCAATGGCGGCAATCACCACGCCGAAGAGTGCCGTCTTGGCCAGGCCCTGCAACAGGTTGCCCAGGCCCAGCGCATCGCCCAGCAGACGCAGCTCGCTCACGGCATTGGGGCCGGACGTCATCAGCGCCGCCGTGAGCATGGCGGCGGTGGCGAGATAGACCGCCAGGATGAAGCTGGCCAGCAGCATGCCGGTGATGCGCGGCAGCACGAGGTAATGCCGGGGACTGATGCCGAATTGCACCAGCATCCAGATTTCATGGTTCACGCGCATGGCCGCAAGCTCGCTGGCCATGGCGGATGACGAGCGGGCAATCAGGATGAGGGCGGTGAGCAGGGGCGCCAGCTCGGTGATGAGCAGCGTGGCCAGAAGACGCAGCGTGTCCGCGCCGCTCTGGCCAAAGGTGTAATGCAGCTGGGAAACGATGATGGCGCCGACCGCCATGCCGATGAACAGCACCAGCGCCAGTGATTCAATGCCGGTGAAATAAAGCTGGCGCGCCAGCACACGACGTACCGGCGCGCGGAACCAGTGGCGCAGCGGGAAGACGGAAGCGCTGTTTTCCATCTTCGCGCCGGCCGGTCAGTTGAAGGGATGACGCAGGACGATGGTTTCGTCGCGGTCCGGCCCGGTGGAAATGATGTCGATGGGACAGCCCACCACGTCCTCGATGCGCTTGATGTAGGCGCGGGCATTGGCCGGCAGCGCGTCAATGGATTTGGCGCCGACGGTGGATTCGCTCCAGCCCGGCAGCTCTTCGTAGACCGGCACGACATTGTCGAAGGATTCCGCATCCGACATCAGGCACTCCATGGAGCCCTGCACCTTGTTTTCATAGCCGATGCAGACCTTCACGGTTTCCAGTCCGTCCAGCACGTCCAGCTTGGTGAGGCAGAGACCGGAAATGGAATTGAGCTCGACCGCACGGCGCAGGATGGCGGCATCGAACCAGCCACAGCGGCGCGCGCGGCCGGTGGTGGAACCGAATTCGTGGCCGACCTTGGCAAGGTGCGCGCCCACGTCGTCAAAAAGCTCGGTGGGGAAAGGGCCGGCGCCCACGCGTGTGGTGTAGGCCTTGGTGATGCCCAGCACGTAATCCAGGTAGAGCGGACCGAAACCGGAACCGGTGGAGGTACCGCCGGCGGTGGTGTTGCTCGACGTCACATAGGGGTAGGTGCCATGGTCGATATCCAGCAGCGAGCCCCGCGCGCCCTCGAACATGATGTTTTTGCCGTCGCGGCGGAACTGGTGAAGGATGGCCGGCACATCGGCGACGAGGTCTTTCAGCTGCTCGGCCCAGGAAAGCGCGTCATCCAGTGTCTTCTGGAAATCGACGGGCTCGGCCTTGTAGTAATGCTTGAGCTGGAAGTTGTGGTAATCCAGCACTTCACCCAGGCGGGCGGCCAGGGTGTCGCGGCGGAAGAGATCCCCCAGGCGCAGACCACGGCGCGCGACCTTGTCTTCGTAGGCCGGGCCGATGCCGCGCCCCGTCGTGCCGATGGCGGCCTTGCCGCGCGCCACTTCGCGCGCCTTGTCGAGCGCAGCGTGATACGGAAGGATCAGCGGGCAGGCCGCGGAGACTTTCAGGCGCGCCCGCGGATCCACGCCCTTGGCTTCGAGGCCGGCGATTTCCTTCAGCAGCGCATCCGGGGCCAGCACCACGCCATTGCCGATCAGGCAAAGCACGTTCTTGCGCAGGATGCCGGAAGGAATCAGGTGCAGAACGGTTTTCTCGCCATTCACCCACAGCGTGTGGCCGGCATTGTGGCCACCCTGGAAACGCACCACGGCGGATGCATTGTCCGTCAGCAGGTCCACGATCTTGCCTTTGCCTTCGTCACCCCACTGGGTGCCGAGCACGACGACGTTCTTGCCCATTTCAGCTCTCAATCAGAAATTTCAGAAATTTGTAGGTGCGAATTCATTCGCACAAATGCTGCGCTGGCGTGCGAATGAATTCGCACCTACAACACCCAGCGCCCATCCTTGAATACCAGCTCGCGGGCACAACCCAGTGCCGCCGCCGTGCTGCCATCGTCCGGCAGGGCCTGCAACACGCGCTCGCCTTTGGCGCGCAATTCGGCAATTGCCGCGCGCAGCGCAGCGTCTTCACCGGCCGGCGCAAAAATGACGCTGGCGGGCTCATGGCCTTTGTAGAAATCCAGCAAGGTCTTGAGGTCGGCACTGAAACCGGTGGCCGGACGTGCACGCCCGAACGCCTCACCCACGGCATCGTAACGGCCTCCCTTGGCCAGCTCGGCGCGTGCGCCCGGTGCGTAAGCCGCGAACACCAGCCCCGTGTGGTAGTGATAGCCACGCAGTTCGGTGAGATCGAAATAGAGAGAGACACCGGCATGCGAAGCCGTCACGGCGTCGGCCACGGTAGCGAGTGCGGCAAGGGCTGCATCGATCTGCGGCGATACGCCGGCCAGCAATGCAGCAGCCGCCGCCAGCACGCTCCTGTCGCCGGCCAGCGTGAGCAGGCCCTGCAGCTTGCCGGCCAATGCCGCCGGTACCGTGCGGGCAGCGAGGAAATCACGCAGGTCAGCCACAGCCTTACGCTGGAAAATGTCGAAGAGCGCGGCCTCGTCGGCACCGGCAACACCGGCCAGGCGGGCCAGCTCGCGGAAGATGGTGACGTGGCCGAGGTCCAGTTGCAGCGTTTCGCAACCGGCCATGGCCAGCATGTCCAGCATCAGGCGCAGCACTTCAATGTCGCCAGCCACGCCGGCATAGCCATAAAGCTCGGCGCCGATCTGCACCGGGCAGCGCGAGGCGGCAAGCGCCGCCGGCCGTGTGTTCAGCGTGGTACCGGCATAGCAATAACGGGCGGGACCATCGACCGGCAGCGAGTGCGCATCCAGACGCGCCACCTGCGGCGTGATGTCGGCGCGCACGCCCATCATGCGGCCGCTGAGCTGGTCGGTGATCTTGAAGGTCATGAGATCGAGGTCATGCCCCGAACCCGTGAGCAGGGAATCCAGGTATTCCATGAGCGGCGGGAAAACCAGCTGGTAGCCGGATGCCGCAAAGCGGTCCAGCAGACGGCGGCGCAGGGCTTCAAGGCGCAGCGCCTCGGCCGGCAGCACATCGGCCACCCCTTCGGGCAGCAGCCAGGTATCGACAGGACGGGACATGGATTGGGGGCCTGGGATTCTCGGAGGCAGCAAGCTCACGGACGTAAAAAAACCGGGGCTGAACCCGGTTTGGCGGATGGTAGCACGGCGCTGGTAGGCAGCCCACCCCTGCCCCCTCCACCACCGGCCCGGCAGGCATAATTGTCCGCAGGGTCAGGCCGGCCTGCGGAGTTTCATGCATTGCCACCTGCCCCGGCCGCGCACCTCCTTCTATGCACAAGAGGCCTGCCGGTACCGGACCGCCCCTCGTCCTTCTTCCGCTACAGCGTCTACCGCCGGCATGGCCGGCAGATGCCAACAATCCCGGCCTCGGTGCTTGCGGACATGGGCAAGCCAGGGCAGGCACCGTAATACCACGCATGGCCTGCACTTAACGACATCCCTAGAATCACGCCCGCCGCATCACATCCAAGAGAGACAACATGATCAGGAAAATGGCCGCTGCCCTTGCTGTCATCAGCACACTCGCTACCGGCAGCACACAGGCCTCAGACATCTATGCCGGCATCAACATCGGCAAAAGCGAAGCCCAGGACTGGGTGACCGAGGAAGACGTCAACGAAATATTCATCGCACAAACCAGCCTGCCGGTAACGGCTGGTCACGGCGAAAAATCCGATTCCACCGTGAAGGCATATCTCGGGATCGTTGCCACGCCCGCTATCGATATACGCCTGGGCTACACCAATCTCGGGGAGGCCACCTTCAAGGCCCGCAACAGCCTGCTGAGCCTGGAGGGCAGCGTAGAAAGCCAAGGCGTTTTTGCCGATGTACTGGCCAGGCTCAAGCCGGCGGAACGCTTCTCCATCTACGGCAAGCTGGGTCTGGCCCTCATGCAAACCAAACTTGCCGTCAGCGGCATCGGCCTGGGGGGTTATGCCGAGCAAACACAGGAAAGCAATGACCTGGTCTTCGTTCCCGGCGTCGGCCTTTCCCTGGACATCGCGTCCAACTTCAGCCTGGAAGTGGAATATGAACGTTACCTCGACGTAGGTGATGACGAGAAAACCGGAACAAGTGATGTTGACGTGCTCAGTGCCGGCCTCTGTTTCCATTTCTGACCATAATTGCCGCATAAAAAAGCCCGGCTTTACCGGGCTTTTTTATTAAGACTCCTATCACATCAGCAGATGCACCACCGGCGGCAACCAGAATGCGGTGATCATGCCGTTGAGCCCCATGCCCAGCGCGGCAAAGGCGCCCGCCGTGGGGTGCATCTGGAAGGCACGGGCCGTCCCCACGCCGTGGGCGGCAAGGCCCAGCGCAAAGCCACGCGCGACATCGCTCTTCACGCCCCGGAGCAAAGGTTCGGCAATCGCGGCACCCAGCACGCCGGAAAAACCGACCAGGGCGGCTGCCAGCGCCACCGGAGAGTGGATTTTCTCCGCAATGCCGATGGCAATCGGCGTGGTCACGGCGCGCGTACCGAACGCCAGCACGCTGTCATGCGAAAGCCCGAAGAGCCAGGCCAGCGTCATCGCGCCACCCGCCCCCAGCAGGGTACCCAACAGCAAGATGGTGGCCAGCGGCCGGAAGGCAGCGAGCAAACGCGGCAGCGCATGATAGAGCGGCACCGCCAGCGCCACCGTGGCCGGGCCCAGCATGAAATGCAGCAGGGCATTGCCCCGGAAATAGTCCTGGTAATCCAGGCCGGCAGCGAGCAGGCCACCGATCAGCAAGGCCAGCGCGATCAGCAGCGGCGGCGCCCAGATGGGCTCGCCCAGTTTCTTGAAGAGCCAGAGGCCGGCCTCATAGGCCAGCAGCGACATCAGCAGCCAGGGCACTGGCGAGGCAAGCAATGTGCTCATTTCCATGCTCACGAAACACCCCGCTTCGCCAGCCAGCGATCCAGGCCGTAACCGCAGGCCAGCATGGGAATGAGGGTGGACAACACCATGACGAGAGCAATGCGCACGCCTTCCTGCGCCAGGAGCGGCCCCATGGTCATCACGCCCACCGACGCCGGCACGAAATACAGCGTGAGCGGTTTCAGGATGGCCTGCGAGCTTTGCTCCAGTTCTTCCGGCACACCACGGCGAATGATGAGGCCGACAAACAAAAGCAGCATGCCGATGACGCCACCCGGCACCGGCAAATCCAGAAAGTGGGCAATGCACTCACCCGCAAACAGGCAGAGCAGGAGGACGAGCAGGCCGCGTATCATTTTTCCAGCTCCCCACTGTCCGCTTGCATCAGGCCGGCCTTCTGCATGGACAGCCTGATGGCGGGCAAGTCATGCATGACTAAGGCGGCGAGCAAGGCCACGGCAAGCAAGACCGCAAAGCGCAGAAAGTGGAAACGCCCGCCTTCAAAGCAATTGAGCTTCTGCAAAAGCACGGCGGCGACGCCTCCAGGCGGTTTCTGTTCAGGCAGGTTCCAGGCCATCAATGCACTCTCTTTTAAAAAAAACAGAACCAATTATTTCCGGGCCCGTCAGTCCCGCGAAGGCGGGAATCTTCCCGTCATGAGAACGTCAGCTGCGAATTCATTCGCACAAAGCGGCTCATGATGTGCGAATGAATTCGCAGCTACAAAACAAGGATCGGCTTGCGGGTGCGCGCCGGTCTTTGGCCCGACCTACGCGATGGGCAGCAGCACATCCGCCAGCGTCAACCCTTCGCGGCGCAAAGCCTGTTCCAGATCAATTTGTGGCAGACGCAGGAAAAGCCGGCTGCCGCCCTGCTCGTCGCTTTGCTCTTCCACCACGGCGCCGCCCGCAAAAAAACGCGCACGCAAGCGTGCCTGCTGCGCCGTGAGGCTGAGCCAGCCCTCGAAACGATGTGGTCCCAGGCGTTCGGCAATGGCCTGTTCCAGCAGCTCCAGGCCGAGGCCATCCCGCGCGGACAGCCACACGGCCACCGGCATGCCGGTGTCATCGCGATCCACGCGCGGCTCGCGCGCTTCCAGCAAATCCAGCTTGTTGTACACCAGCAGCACGGGCGCAGTGGCCCCCACCTCGCCCAGCACTTCATCCACCGCCGCAATATGCTGGTCGCGTTCGCTGCTGGCAGCGTCCACCACATGCAGCAGCAGATCCGCTTCCACGGTTTCTTCCAGCGTGGCGCGGAAAGCGTCCACCAGCTTGTGCGGCAGGTGACGGATGAAGCCCACGGTATCGGCCAGCACCACGGTGCCGAAGCCGCCCAGCTCTATGCGGCGCAAGGTAGGGTCCAGCGTGGCGAAAAGCTGGTTGGCGGCATACACGTCGGAACGGGTGAGGCGATTGAAGAGCGTGGATTTGCCGGCATTGGTGTAACCCACGAGAGAAACAGTGGGCACGGCGGCTTTCTGGCGGGAAGCGCGGCCCTGCGCGCGCACGAGACGGACCTTGTCCAGGCGCTCGGTGAGCATGACGATGCGCGCACGCAACAGACGACGGTCGGTTTCCAGCTGCGTTTCACCGGGGCCGCGCATGCCGATGCCGCCCTTCTGGCGCTCAAGATGGGTCCAGCCGCGCACCAGGCGTGAAGCCAGATGCTGCAACTGTGCCAGTTCCACCTGCAGCTTGCCTTCAAAGGTACGTGCCCGCTGCGCGAAGATGTCGAGGATGAGACCGGTCCGATCCAGCACGCGGCACTGGAATTCACGTTCGAGATTGCGTTCCTGCGCCGGTGTCAGCGCATGGTCGAAGAGCACCACTTCCGCCTCCTGCGCTTGCACCAGCGCGCGGATTTCATCCACCTTGCCGCTGCCTGCAAAGAATTTCGGGTCGGGGCGCTGGCGCGAGCCGCGCACGATGCCGACGGTTTCCACGCCTGCCGAATCCGCCAGCAGGCAGAATTCCTCCAGGTCTTCGTCGTCACGCTCGTCGCGCACATCCAGATGCACCAGCACGGCTTTTTCACCGCCGGCCGGGCGCTCGAAAAATTCCAAACCTTACCCTCTTCTTACAAACAACAACGCCGCCCCGGAGGGCGGCGTTGCCGACTGACTGCTGCCCGGATCAGTAATTGGGCTGCTGGCCGTCGTCATCAAAATCATCATGGCCGCCGTTGCCACCGGCATAACCACCACCCTGGCCACCCGAAGGTGCACCGTGACCACCGCCGCCCGGTACATTGGAGCGCGGGTTGCGCGCCGGCACCACGGTGGAAATGGCGTGCTTGTAGACCATCTGGCTCACGGTGTTCTTGAGCAGCACGACGTACTGGTCGAACGATTCGATCTGGCCTTGCAGCTTGATGCCGTTGACCAGAAAGATGGAAACGGGAATACGTTCCTTGCGCAGGGCATTGAGGAAGGGATCCTGCAGGGTTTGTCCCTTGGACATGGTGACTCTCCTATGCGGCGGGCCCAAAACGGGCCACGAAAAAGACAGAAAGAAGCGCAAATCAGGCCCCAAGGCGGGGCACGCAGGCAGAGTGTAGCCGGAAACCCCGTCCCGCGACGTGCTAAAGGTATGGGCACGGCGGGGTTTTTCAAGCCAGTCCGGCCAGGCTCCCGCGGAGGAGTTCGTCTGCCAGTCCGTCGCGGCTGCCATCGTGCCATTGCGCCGCCGGAAAGCGGCGCAGCCAGGTGTACTGGCGCTTGGCCAGCTGGCGGGTGGCATAGATGCCGCGCAGGCGCATTTCCGCTGCGTCATAGCCACCGTCCAGGTAGGTCCAGACCTGGGCATAGCCGACGGCACGCAGGGCCGGCAGGTCGGCATGCAGATCAGGGCGGGCACGCAATACTGCCACCTCCTCCACCAGCCCCTGCGCCAGCATGAGGTCGAAGCGCTGTGCTATGCGTTCATGCAGGACGGCCCGGTCCGGCGGCGCCACGGCAATCTGCCGCATGGCCCAGGGCAGCGGCTCCGGCTCGCCCTGCTCGGCATGCCAGTGCGACAAGGGCTTGCCGGTGAGCTCCCACACCTCCAGCGCGCGCTGCAGGCGCTGGCTGTCATTGGGCTTGAGGCGGGCCGCCGTCACCGCATCGACTTCCGCCAGCCGCGCATGCAGGGCCGGCCAGCCTTTTTCTTTCGCTTCCGCCTCCAGCTTCGCGCGGAGGGTGGCGTCGGCTTCCGGCAGGTCCGCCAGTCCTTCCAGCAACACGCGGAAATACAGCATGGTGCCGCCCACCAGCAGCGGAATACGCCCGGCATCGGTAATGGCCCGCATTTCACGCAGGGCATCGGTGCGGAATTCGGCGGCGGAATACGCATCGGCCGGATCGCGGATATCAATGAGGCGATGCGGCGCCCGCGCCAGCGTCTGCGCATCCGGCTTGGCCGTGCCTATGTCCATGCCGCGATACACCATGCCCGAGTCCACGGAAATGATGTCGAAAGGACCACGCTCGGCGAGCTCGATGGCGAGTTTTGTTTTGCCCGAAGCCGTGGGGCCCATCAGCAGGACGGCAGGGGGAAGATGCGTTTCACTCATGGGAACAGGGATGACCAATCAATGACGGGCTGGCCTTTGTGAGCCGGGGTTCGCGGCTGAAGCCGCTCCTGCGGGGCAAGTCTTTATGTAGGAGCGGCTTCAGCCGCGAACTTCCCGGTCTTACTTGCCACGCAAGAATAATTTGTCCAGCTCGGTCAGCGTCAACCGCGTCCATGTAGGACGGCCGTGATTGCACTGCCCCGAACGCTCGGTGGCTTCCATGTCGCGCAGCAGCGCATTCATTTCCGCCAGGGAAAGCTGGCGGCCGGCGCGCACGCTGCCGTGACAGGCCATGGTGGCCAGCAGCTCGTTATGGGTTTCTTCGATACGGCGCGTATTGCCGTGCACGGCGAGGTCGGCCAGCACATCGCGCACCAGCGCCTCGGCACGGGCCTGCCCGAGGATCACCGGCACGGCACGCAACAATAATGTTTCCGGCCCCATGCGCTCCAGTTCGAAACCCAGGCGATGGAAAAATTCCGTTTCGCTTTCCGCCAGATCCGCCTCACGCGAGCTGACGGCCAGCGACAAAGGCACCAGCAAGGGCTGCGACACCAGCGCGCCGGCATCAAAACTCAGCTTCAGCCTTTCATAGGTGATGCGCTCATGAGCGGCATGCATGTCCACCACGATGAGGCCTTCGGCATTCTGCGCGAGGATGTAAATGCCGTGCAGCTGGGCGATGGCAAAACCCAAAGGGGGAACCTCGCCTTCCTGCCTTTCGGGCGCCATGGCCGATGCCGCGGCAGGCCGCTGGAAATCGAAGGCCGGGACAAACGCTGCCCTGCCGGCAGCGGGGGCATAATCCGCCCGGTTTTCGCCCAGCGCCGTGGCTTCCCGGGCAAAACCGGCGGCAGGCGCAAATGCGCTGTCACGCACCGGCAGGGACAGGGCTTCCTGCACGCGCATGGCGGCTTCCGGCAATACGGCAGACGCCGGCGCCTGGTCCTGCGGCTTCAGCTCCGCGATCACGCGGTGCAGGCTGCGATAGAGGAAATCATGCACCTGGCGCTGCTCACGGAAACGCACCTCATGCTTGGTGGGATGCACGTTCACATCCACGGCGCCGGGGTCCAGTTCGAAGAACAGCACATAGGCGGGATGCCGGCCGTGGAAGAGCACATCGGCATAGGCCTGGCGCACGGCGTGCGTCACCACGCGATCACGCACCATGCGGCCATTCACATAGAAATACTGAAGGTCCGCCTGCGAGCGTGAGAACGTGGGCAGGCCCACCCAGCCCCGCAAGCGGAAATCGCCGCTTTCGATTTCCAGCGGCACGGCATTTTCCATGAAGGCCGGTCCGCACAGCGACGCCAGGCGGCGGCGCCATTCCATTTCTTCCGTGGCCGGACGCAGGCCATGCACCTGCCGGCCGTTGTGGCTGAGGGAAAACGCCACGTCGGGATTGGCCAGTGCCAGACGGCGCACGGTTTCTTCCAGATGCGAAAATTCCGTCTGCTCCGTCTTCATGAATTTGCGGCGCGCCGGCGTATTGAAAAAAAGGTCGCGCACTTCCACCGTGGTGCCGCGGGCATGCGCAGCGGCCGACACCGTGGCCACCATGTCGCGGCCATCCGACTGCACGGCACTGCCAACGCCGGACTCATCCGCACTGCTGGTCAGCAGCAAACGGGAAACGGAAGCAATCGAAGCCAGCGCTTCGCCACGGAAGCCCAATGTGGCAACCGCTTCCAGATCCTCCAGGTCATGGATCTTGCTGGTGGCATGGCGGGCCAGCGCCAGCGGCAAATCGTCACGCGCAATACCGTCGCCATTGTCGCGTACGCGGATCAGGCGCAGACCGCCCTGCTCCACGTCGATTTCTATGCGCCGGCCGCCGGCATCGAGCGCGTTCTCCACCAGCTCCTTGACAACGGACGCCGGACGCTCGACCACCTCGCCGGCAGCGATCTGGTTGGCAAGACGGGCATCGAGCTGGTGGATACGTGACATGGGGCTTCCGGCTGTGAATCGTGAATCGTGAATCGTGAATCGTGAATCGTGAATCGTGAATCGTGAATCGTGAATCG
>JASLCO010000065.1 GCA_030146505.1 Moraxellaceae bacterium | reverse complement strand
GTCTGACAATGGCGCCAAAGGCATTTCCACCTTTATCGTGCCGGCCAATACGCCGGGCGTGAGCTTCGGCAAGAACGAAGAAAAGATGGGCTGGAATGCCCAGCCCACCCGCGCCATCAACTTTGAAAATGCACGCATCCCGGCCAGCCTGCGTATCGGCGAAGAAGGCCAGGGATTCAGCTTTGCCATGAAAGGCCTGGATGGCGGTCGCCTCAATATCGCCAGCTGCTCGCTGGGCACGGCGCAGGCCGCCTTGCGTGCAGCGCATCGCTATCTGCAGGAACGCAAACAGTTCGGCAAGCAGCTGGCGGATTTCCAGGCCCTGCAATTCCGTCTTGCCGATATGGCCACCGAACTGCAGGCGGCGCGCCTCATGGTTTATCACGCGGCCAGCCGCCTTGATGCCGGCGATGGCGATGCCACCCTGCACTGCGCCATGGCCAAACGCTTTGCCACCGATGCCTGCTTCACCGTCTGCAATGAAGCCCTGCAACTGCATGGTGGTTATGGCTATCTGCGCGACTTCCCGCTGGAACGCATGGTGCGCGATGTGCGCGTGCACCAGATTCTCGAAGGAACGAATGAAATCATGCGCCTGATTGCGGCACGCAAACTGCTGGAGAAGGATGCACTTTGATCAGTAGGATCGGCTTTAGCCGCGAACCATTCATATCGACAAAAGCGATTCGCGGCTAAAGCCGCTCCTACGTGAAAAATACAAGGAGAAAAATAATGACCACCATCGCCTTTTTTGGCTGCGGCAATATGGGTGCACCCATGGCGCGCAATCTGCTGAAAGCCGGCTTTACCGTTCGCGTCTTTGATCTGAATCCTGCGCTCACGGCACCGCTGGAAGCGGACGGCGCTTTTATCGCAGCTTCTGCTGCACAGGCCGTGCAAGGCGTGGATACCGTGATCACCATGCTGCCGCACGATGCGGCGGTGGAAAGCGTTTATCTCGACGAGAAGACCGGCCTTCTGGCCCAGCTTTTCAAGGAGAGCCTGGTGATTGACTGCTCCACGGTTTCTCCCGAATGCGCACGCCGTGTTTCTGCCGCAGCGCATATGAGAGGCCTGGCCATGATTGATGCGCCGGTCTCCGGCGGAGTGGCGGGCGCTGCAGCGGGCACCTTAAGTTTTCTCTGCGGTGGCAGTGCCACTGATGTAGAACGTGCCCGCCCCTTTCTCGCCGCCATGGGAAAAAACACCCTGCATGCGGGAGGCACCGGCGCCGGCGCGGTAGCGAAAATCTGCAACAACATGCTGCTGGCCGTGCACATGATAGGCACTTGCGAGGCCCTGCAACTGGGCGTGGACAATGGTCTCGATCCCGCCGTTCTTTCCGATATCCTTTTGAAAAGCTCGGGAAGAAACTGGTCGCTGGAACTCTACAATCCCTGGCCCGGCGTCATGGAAAATTCTGCGGCTTCGCGTGAATACAGTGGCGGTTTCCAGACCGATCTCATGAACAAGGATCTGGGCCTGGCCATGGAGGCCGCGCAACACAGCAAATCCGTCACGCCACTGGGTGCCTTGGCCAAACAGCTCTACGCCCTGCACGCCACGCATGGCAATGGCAAGCTCGATTTCTCCTCCATCCTCAAACTGCTGCAGCACTAAGCCAGCAAAAACATCGCTCCTGACCTACACTGCCTGCGCCTGCGCAGGCAGGACCAAAGCCCAAGGAGAGAGCGATGAAGAAATACGCAGCGGAGTTGATAGGCACGTTCTGGCTGGTGCTGGGCGGCTGTGGCAGTGCCGTACTGGCAGCAGCTTTTCCCGAACTCGGCATAGGCTTTCATGGTGTGGCACTGGCCTTCGGTCTTACCGTACTGACCATGGCATATGCCATCGGCCATATCTCGGGCTGCCATCTGAATCCGGCTGTCTCGGTCGGCCTCTGGGCAGGCGGACGCTTTGAAGCCAAAGAGCTGGCGCCGTACATCATCGCGCAGGTCATAGGCGGCATTGCGGCAGGCGGCGTGCTCTATCTCATTGCCAGTGGCAAGACCGGCTTTGATGTCAGCGGTGGCTTTGCCTCCAATGGCTATGGCGAACACTCGCCCGGTGGCTATTCACTTTCTGCGGCCCTGATCTGCGAAGTGGTGATGACTGCCTTTTTCCTCATCGTCATCATGGGCGCTACCGATGTCCGCGCACCCAAAGGTTTTGCCCCCATCGCCATCGGCCTTTGCCTCACGCTTATCCACCTCATCAGCATTCCCGTCACCCATACCTCGGTGAATCCGGCGCGCAGCACCGGTGTAGCGCTGTATGTGGGCGACTGGGCCGTGGCGCAACTCTGGCTGTTCTGGCTGGCCCCCATAGTCGGGGCCATCATCGGGGCGGGTATTTATAAATTCATCGCCAGCGAAGACTAAAATACAAACATAAAAAAGGCGGCCCCAAGGCCGCCTTTTTTCATTTCATGACACTCACTACGCCAGAGCCGCTTCCACTTCCTGCTCGCTCTGCTGCAGCGCCCACATACGGGCATAGATGCCGTCCTGCTCCAGCAACTGGCGATGTGTACCGCGTTCAACGACACGGCCCTGCTCCATCACCAGGATTTCATCGGCATCCACCACCGTGGAAAGACGATGGGCAATGACCAGCGTGGTGCGGTCGGCAGAAATGGAAGCCAGCTCGGCCTGTATGGCTTTTTCCGTGCGCGAATCCAGTGCCGAGGTGGCCTCGTCGAAAATCA
>JASLCO010000314.1 GCA_030146505.1 Moraxellaceae bacterium | reverse complement strand
ATTCCCTTTTCCTGACGAATACCGAGGCCGTGCTGCACCTCAGCCGTGGCCGCGACGAACAGGGCCGGCCACAGGCCAGCGCCGTGCTGCGTGCCCGCCTGGACGGCGCCAACCCCGCCCCCCGGCTCGGCACCTCGGAGAAACAGGCCAGCTACAGCAACTACTTCATCGGCAATGATCCGCGCCAGTGGCATCGCGGCGTAGCGCATTACGGCCGCGTGCACTACGGCAGCGTGTGGCCGGGCATAGACCTCGTGTACTACGGCAACCAGCGCCAGCTGGAATACGACTTCATCGTGCAGCCCGGCGCCGACCCCGGCCTCATCCGCATGAGCTGGCAGGGTGCCGACAACCTCTACGTGGACAGCGACGGCAATCTGGTGGCGGAAACCGCGCTCGGCCCTGTGCGCCAGCACCGGCCCGTGGTCTACCAGACCATTGCCGGCAAGCGCAAAACCGTGGCCGGCCGCTACGCCCTCAATGGCCGGCAGGTGAGCTTTGCCGTGGGTGACTACGACCGCCGCCAGCCCCTGGTCATAGACCCCGTGCTGGTCTATTCCACCTATCTGGGCGGCGGCCTCAGCAGCTTCAGCCTGACCGGCATTGCCGTAACCCCGAAGGGCAGCGCCTTCGTGACCGGCTATACCGACAGCAGCAACTACCTCAGCAGCCTCGGCATCAGCGACGCCTACCAGTCGACAGTCAACGCCACCTACAACACGGTGGTGAGCCGCCTCGACTACAAGGGCAACAGCCTCGTCTATTCCACCTATCTCGGCGGCAGCAAATCCGGCCAGGCCAGCGCCATTGCCGTGGATGCCGACGGCAATGCCGTGGTCGCCGGCAGCACGCTGGCCACCGACTTCCCCCTCACGCCCAGCCCCGGCACGCCTTACAAGGCCGGCAACACCAACAGCAAGGACACGGACTTCGTCACCAAGCTCACAGCCGACGGCAAATCCCTGCTGTATTCCACTTATCTAAACGGCAGCGACGACATCACCGGTGACCATGTCACGGCCCTTGCCCTGGACGCCACGGGCCGGGCCTATGTCACCGGGGACACCGACAGCAGCGACTTTCCCGGCGTCACCGCCACCAAGCCCGCCGGCAGCCGTAGCGGCTTCGTGGGCCTGCTGGACAGCACCGGCAGCAGCCTGGCCGCCTTCACCTACCTGGGCGGCAGCGGCAGCGACCAGCCCAATGCCCTGGCCCTGGCCGGCGGCAACGTCTTCATCGGCGGCACCACCACCAGTACCGACCTTGCCGCCCTGAACAGCCCTGCCGGACTCCAGGACGCCTTTGTCAGCCGCCTCAACGGCACCGACCTCGGCCCGGTCTACACACGCTATGTGGGCGGCAGCAATGACGAGGAAGGCCTCGGCCTGGCGGCCGACAGCAGCGGCAATGTCTGGCTGGCCGGCAGCAGCAAGAGCGCCAACTTCCCTGTGCAGGCCGCGCCTGCCGGCCTGCCCGCCGAAGGCAGCAAGACCGAAGGCACGGAAACGGCCTTCCTCGCCCGGCTGGACGGCAGCGGCAACAACCTGACCTATTCCACCTTCCTCGGCCTGGGAGGCCGGGCCACGGCCGTGGCCCTGACCCAGGCCGGCCAGCCGGTGGTGGTCGGCCAGATGACCACCGCGTTCACGCCGCTCAATCCGCTGGAAGGCTCACCGACCGACACCGGCAACGGCTTCGTCCTCATGCTGGACAACAGCGGCGCCCTGTCCTTTGCCACCGCCCTGGGCGGCAGCAACAGCAGCGAGGAAGTCGTGAACGCCCTGGCGCTGGATGCGGTGGACAGCATCTATGTCACCGGTAACACACGCAGCAACATCTTCCCCGTGCAAAACCCGGTCTCGGAATACCCCGGCACCTTCAGCCGCAACGGCTTTGCCGGCAAGATCACCACCGGGCCGATCGTGAACCTGAACCAGGACAGGACCACCACCGGCCTGACCGGCGAGGTCAAGCTGGGCTGGGACAACACGGGGGCCGACAGCTGCCGCTGGGATGATGAAGGCACGGATGTCGATGATCCGGCCATAGGCACCCGCACGGTCACCCCCGGCAGCCTGGGCCGCCATGAATACACCCTGGTCTGCCAGAATGCGGGCGGCAAGAGCAGCGAAACGGCCATCGTACGCGTAGTGTCGGCTCCCACGGTCACCCTGGCCGCGGACAAGACCGATGTCGCCGCCGGCCAGGAATTCAACCTGAGCTGGACGGTCAGCGACGTGGACCTCTGCCTGCTCTCCCTGCAGACGGCCAATCCGGACGACGATGAAGAGGTGGAAGGGGACGAATTCACAACAACGCCCATTAGCTACCTCAACAACAACGATGCCAGCCCCCTCAAACTCACGCCCAATACTGCAGGCCCGCAGAAATACACGCTCTCCTGCTCCGGCCCCGGCAGCGACGAAAGCATCAGTGCCGAGGTGTCCCTGAATGTGGTGGCTGCCCCCAGCCTGACGCTCAAGGCCACCCCCAGCAGCACGCCGCTGGATGTGAACACCGGCGGCAACATCACCTATGAATGGACCACCACCGGCATCAATGACGGTGCCTGCAAGGCCACCGGCTCCTACGACAACCCCAGCCTGCCGAAGACGGGCAGCCACGTGCAGAATGTCAGCGCCAGCGGCAAGTATGCCGTCACCCTGACCTGCACCAGCGTCACCGGCGTGGAGATTTCCCGTACCAGCAAAGACATCTACGCCTACGACTCCAGCCTGGTCCCCGATATCGTGAGCTTCACCGCCAGCCCGGCCACCCTGCCCGGCTACGACAGCACTACGCTGAGCTGGGAAGTGCGCAATGCCGACCGCTGCACCAGGACCGCAGACGCCGGGGCTGCCACCAGCTTTGGCGCAGGCAGTTGGACAGGCGATATCAGCATCGCAGCCCAGCTTTATTCGGGTTCGGCCCTCGTCACCCCGCAGACCCTGGGCAACCATGAATACACGCTGGCCTGTACCGGCCCCGGTGGCACAAAGAACCAGACAATCAGCGTGGCCGTGACAACGCCGGTTGCCGCCGACATCACCAGCTTCGATGCCACCCAGAAAAAGCTGGCCCTGGGAGAAAGCACGACCCTGAGCTGGCGCAGCAGCCATGCCGACAGCTGCACGGCCTCCGGCGACTGGAGCGGCAGCCGCAACCCGAGTGGCAGCAGCATCTTCAAGCCAACCCAAGAAGGCACGCTGACCTTCACCCTTGTCTGCACCGGCCTGGGCGGCAACAGCACGGCAAAGCACCTCAACCTCACCGTCACGGCCGCCGCCCCCGGCAACGATGACGACGATGACAGCAGCAGCAACGGCGGCACCCATCCCGGAAAAACCGGCTCCGGCCCCGTGGACTTGCTCCTGCTGGGCGGTCTCGGCCTGCTCGGCCTGGCGCGGCGATGCCAGCCTCGCGGCTGAGCGCACGCCCATAAAAAAAGCCCCGCTGTCGCGGGGCTTTTTTTATGGGATTTATATACATGACTCCCTAAACACACCGTCATTCCCGCGAAAGCGGGAATCTCATGAACTCAAGCAGTGCTTTAAACTCCAAGATTCCCGCTTTCGCGGGAATGACTGGTTAAAAAATGGGGCATGGGAGTTAAGTATATAAATCCCTTTTTAAGGGCCTCCCATAGTTGACTGCCTTGCTTTCCGGAATCGTCGTTCCGGCGAAAGCCGCAACCCGTGATGTGCTGAAAAAAACCACTGTCGTCTGTATCCCGGACTGCGCCGGGATGACGAAAACCCCGGGCATTTTTCATGCCGTCAGCGCACGGACTTTCCTGCGCTCAGGGCCGGGCACCAACAACTCAAAATGTTTTTATGGAAAGTCGCCGGGACAACAGGTGCCGAAAAAAGCATCCGGGAAGCAGGAAGATCCATCTCTTGAAAATGGAAACCCCGAACAAGCCTTACCGGTAAGGCACGGCATGCGTGCGCTCGTCCGGCAGGATTTTCGCCACGATGTCGAGATAGGGATTGGCCGGCGTGCGGCGCAACTCGTTTTCCAGCGCCGCCACAGCAGCAGCCTCGCCACGGGCCAGCGCCGCCAGACGCAGGCGGCGCGACAGCAGGCGCTCTGGCAACAGGGAGCCCGCCGTGGCAGCCGTGCGGCCGGCATCGATCAGTATCTTGCGCAAGGGCAGCTGCCGCCCGAAATGCTGCTCGTGGCAACGGCTGAAATATTCGCCATGCCGCACCTCGTCCGCGGCCGTCTTGCGCAGGCGCCGGGCCAGTTCCGGGTCATCGCGGTACAGCTCGGCAAGACGCTGGTAATAGCCACCCGCCACGTTTTCACCGACAAAGGCCGTGATCAGTTGCCACTGCATTTTCTTCATGGCGCCCTCCTCTCAGGCGGCGGCCGGCAACGGTTCGCCTTCAGGCGGAATGACCAGGCTGTAGCAGAAGTCGATGGCGGCCCGCACCTGCTCGTCCGACAGCTTCGGGATGACGCGATCGACCAGCGCATGCGCCGCCTTGTGCACGGTGTGATAGGCCATGTCCACCATCTTGCTGGCGAAGGAGCCGAAATTCAGCGTATGCAGGGTGTTCACGTAAAGATGCTCGACGACGGCATCCATGAGGCCGCGGATCACGCCGACCAGCGCCGCCACATGCGGCTGCGCCGGCTCCCGCCGTATCAGGTCCGACAGCACATCAAGCTCTGCCATCAGTGCCGCACTCACGGGAATGCCGGTGAAGGTGACAGGCTGGCCATTCACATCAGTGCGGCGCTTGCGCAGCACATCCATGTATTCCGCCAGCTCGCGCACATCACCGTTTTTCATCTTGCGCAACACGCGCGCGGACAGCATGTGGCAGGTGGCCTTGGTGGTGGCCACGGTCACATCCACCACCTTGCGCGACAGCCCTTCCAGCTTCATGGCCTGGGCCGCGCCCAGTATCAGCTTGTCCAGCGCCTCGTCGAGGAAGCGCTCCATCACGGTGACCAGCAGGGGAATCTGGTCTTCGCGGCTGCCCGCCCGGATGTTGCTGATGAAGATGTCGACATCCCGGCGCAGGGCTTCGGAGTTGCGGACGCCGATATGGATTGCGGACACGGCTGCGGCCTCCCGGCTCGAATCTGAAGGGACCGCAGGCTAAGACAAGGCCGGCAACCACAGCAATGACGGGAAAAACGCCCGTCACTGGCCGCAAAGATGAAACGGCCCGGCGTCTTGCCGGGCCGTGGATGCCGGAAGGCAGGACGTCAGGAGGCAGCGCGCACCGTGTCGGCGCGATGCAGTTCGGCCAGCAGCGCATCCTTGTCCAGCCAGAGCTGGTTCACCCACTGCTGGAAAGCCGCGCGGTAGTTTTCATCCTGGTCGTAATTGCGGCCGATGAACTGCGCCGGAATGTCCATCTTCTCGATGCGCACGACGATCTTGCCCACCTGGCCCGAGAGCAGGCTCCACAGCGTCGGGCGCCCGTCCGGATAATGCACGGTGACATTCACCAGCGCCTTGAGCTGCTCCCCCATGGCATCCAGCACGAAGGCAATGCCGCCGGCCTTGGGCTTGAGCAGATATTTGAACGGCGATTTCTGCTGTGCATGCTTTTCCGGCGTGAAGCGCGTGCCTTCCAGGAAGTTGAACACCGACACCGGATTGGTCTTGAAACGCTCGCAGGCGCGGCGCGTGGTGATGAGGTCCTGGCCTTTTTTCTCGGGATGCTTCGCCAGGAACTCCTTGCTGTAGCGCTTCATGAAGGGAAATTCCAGCGCCCACCAGGCCAGGCCAATCACCGGCACCCAGATCAGCTCCTTCTTGAGGAAGAACTTGAGCATGGGGATGCGGTTATTGAACTGGTATTGCAGGGCAAAGATGTCCACCCAGCTCTGGTGGTTGCTGGTGACGAGATAGGAATGCTGCATGTCCATGTCCTGCAGGCCTTTCACATCCCAGCGGATATTCTGCACCGCATGCATCCACCAGCCGTTCACGGCAATCCAGCAACTGGCAATGGCATGCATGATGTCGCGGATGAAACGTTGCGCCGCCCGGAATGGCAGCAAGACTTTCACGAAGGTGAGGGCAAACAGCGGCGTGCACCAGAAAATGGTGTTGAGGCACATCAGCAGGCCGGCAAGGGCGCCCTTGACGGGCGTGGGCAGGAATCGCAGCACGGGATTTTCCTTCTGGACGAGGTCTGCCCGAAGCTTATTGGCCTGCGCCGGAATGACAAGGCCCGGAGGGGCCAGTCACTGGTGTCTCCGGCATGAAGGCCAATGCCCGTCAGTCATCGCCGTAATGGAAGATCATCACGCGGCAGGCATCATCGGCGGTCTGCCAGGCCAGGTCGGCACCAGGGTCCGTGCATTGCGTGGCCCTGGCAAGCCGACCGTCCGCACCGAACTCGATGCGCTGCGTAGAGCCAATGGCATCATCAACGCTTTCCCACACGCCATCTTCACCCGCGCCACTGTAGAGCACCTGCAGATAGCCATCATCGAGCCACTCCTGGCGGAGATAGGTGCTGCGCCCGTCATCATCGTTCAGCCAGATGCCATCGCTGCCGGCATTGTCATAGGTTTCCGTTCCCACCAGGCGCCCCGCGTCGTCATAGCGATAACGGTCATAGCTGCTGACATAACAAACGGGATTATCCAGCGCGGGGCTGTAAATCACCTTGTCCGGGCGACCGGCACTGCTCAGGACCTGCGCACGGACACCGTCGTAAACCGCCACCATCGTAGCCCCGCAAAAATACGGATCCAGCGTGATGATTAGGCCATCACTGAGGGGAGACGGTGCTATCCAGCAAGTACTGTTGCACGCAACCGGCAGCGAGGCTTCGGTTCCCGTGGCCACGCAATTTCCGCGGCACAGGCGCATGCCGACAACACTGGCCTGCATGCTGTAATCCTCTGCCACCGGCACCCCACCATTCAGCCCGGCCAGAATGGGAATGAAATCACCGGTGTTCAGATAAGGCTGCCAGCCTTGCTCGCCATTGAAACGGACATCGTCCGCCGTGGCCGTTTCAGGACGGAAATGGTCAAGCAGGCTGTCGGGCAGAGCCCCGCCGGAAATCCACGCCTGCACCGTTCCCGCCAGCGCATGGCGAGTTGCGCAAAGGGAGGGAGCCACCCCAAGGAACAGCGAAGGACCAAAGCCCAGGGGACTGGTGGGCGCATCCCCCTGGTAGCGACAGCGGGTCACGGCCGTGCGCCAGTCATCTGCCGTCCCCCACACGCCGTCATAGCCGGCATATTGCGTCGTCGTCACCCACTCTTCGTTTGCTGTCGCCCCCGCTGCATAGCGATGCTGCATCACGGTATTGCCACTGCCGTCCTGCACATCCACCCAGCTGAGCCCTTCTGCCAGCGTTGCGGCAGGCTTTGTGGCAGCCATCTCACCACCGCCCCCGCCGCAGGCCACCAGAAAAAGAGAAAGCAGAACCGGCAGAAAAAAAGAGCAAGAAAGGCGCACAGCAAGTCCTTTGCATTCTGGTCAGTGACAGGGGAGCGCGGACTCTAGCAGCCATGGCCAGACCCGAACATACGTATTGACCGCAATGGCAGGCACCGGCCTGCTACCATGCGCACAGGCATTTTCTGCGACAACTCCCATGAGCGTTTCCTGCGATCTTTTCTGCCGCGTCATCGACAACTACGGTGATATCGGCGTGTGCTGGCGGCTGGCGCGCCAGCTGCAGCGCGAGCACGGCGTGGCAGTGACGCTGTGGGTGGACGATCTGGCCGTGTTTGCACGGCTGGCCCCGGGGCTGGATGTCCGCGCGCGCGCCCAGATTTTTGATGGCCTCAAAGTGCGGCACTGGCGTGACGATGCCGCCGAAGACGCAACGCCCGGCGATCTGGTGATTGAAGCCTTTGCCTGCGAGCTGCCACCCGCTTTCATTGTCGCCATGGCCAGCAAGCCACAGGCACCGGTCTGGCTGAACCTGGAATACCTTTCCGCCGAAGACTGGGTGGAGGACTGCCATGGCCTCGCCTCGCCGCATCCGGCCACCGGCCTGCCCAAGCACTTCTGGTTTCCCGGCTTTACGGCGCATACCGGCGGCTTGCCGAGAGAGGATGCACTGCTCTCGCACCGCGACCGCTTCCAGATGGACTCTGCCGCCGAAGCGGCTTTCTGGCAGCGTATCGGCGTGCCGGAGGCAACCGCCTTCCAGCGCCGCGTCTCGCTGTTTGCCTATGAAAATCCCGCCATCGCCGGCCTGCTAACGGCACTCGCCGCTGACCGCGAACCGGCGTTGTTGCTGCTGCCGGAAGGCCGGGCGCTGGCGGATGTCTACGCCTGGGCCGGCGTACCGGCCTTGCGGGCCGGTGACCGCATTGAACAAGGCAGCCTCACTGTGGCCGTGCTGCCCCTGCTCGCCCATGAGGACTACGACCGTCTGCTCTGGGCCTGTCCCCTGAATGCCGTGCGCGGCGAGGATTCTTTCGTGCGTGCGCAATGGGCCGGACATCCCCTGCTCTGGCATATCTACCCGCAGGAAGAAGAGGCCCATCTCGTCAAGCTGGAGGCCTTTATCCGGCAACTGGAAAGGACAGTGGCCATGCCGGCGCTCTGGGCCGAGGCCATGCGCGCCTGGAACACGGGAGATGCCAGGCCTGAGCTCTGGGCCACCCTGCTCGCCGACCTGCCTCTGCTGGCAGCGCCCGCCCGACACTGGAGCACGCACCTGGCCCGCCAGGACGACCTTGCCACCGGGCTGATGCGCTTTTATCGCCGTCAATAAGCGCTGTCGCGACACATGGCGCCAAACGGCAACAGCCCCTAGAATAGCGCCCTCTTTTACGGCCCCGGGCGGTTTGTCCGCGGCCGGTACGAAGTCCGGAACATGCACGGACCTCGTCCACAGCGGCACCACGGCGTCGCCCAACTTCCACGCATGTTTGAAGCAGCAGAGACGACACAGATGAAAATCGCCCAGGAAGTCCGCGCCGGCAATGTGATCATGGTCAACAACTCGCCCATGATCGTGCTCAAGGCCGAATACAACAAATCCGGCCGTAACGCCGCCGTTGTGAAGATGAAGATGAAGAACCTGCTCACCGGGCAGGGCCAGGAAACCGTCTACAAGGCCGACGACAAGTTCGAGCCGGTCATCCTGGAAAAGAAGAACGCCAGCTACTCCTACTTCGCTGACCCCATGTATGTGTTCATGGACGAAGAGTTCAACCAGTTCGAAGTGGAAAAGGAAAACCTGGGTGACGCCCTGTCCTTCATCGAAGAAGGCATGGATGAGCAGTGCGAAATCGTGCTGTACGAAGGCAAGGCCATTTCCGTGGAACTGCCCACCATTGTCGTGCGTGAAATCGCCTACACCGAACCGGCCGCCAAGGGCGACACCTCCGGCAAGGTCATGAAGACAGCGCGCCTGCACAACGGCTTCGAGCTGCAGGTCGCCGCCTTTATCGACACCGGTGAAAAGATCGAAATCGATACCCGCACCGGCGAGTTCAAGAAGCGCGCCAATTGATCTCGCGTTTCTGATGTACAAAAAGGAGAGCATGGCTCTCCTTTTTGTTTTTGGTTTATATACTGGCGCTCGTGAATCCCCCGTCATTCCCTTGATAAGCGGGAATCTCATGAACAGGGACAAGCTAAATATCCCCCCGCTTGCGCGGAAATGACGGCGTGACAAGGTGTATGCCAACCGCTCAATTGCATCGAGACCACCATGACCTCTCTGCCTCGCGTTCTCATTGGCACCCGCAACCGTCTTCCGGTTTCACGACTGGGCGAACACGGCGCCTGGCTGGACGGCGGGGAAGCCGGCGACATCCTGCTGCCGCGCCGCTACCTGCCCAAGGATTGCGAAGCCGGTGACATCCTTGATGTCTTTGTCTATTTCGATTCCGAAGACCGCCTCACCGCCACCACGGAAACGCCGCTGGCCGAAGTGGGCGAAGTCGCCTTCCTGGAAATTGCCGACCTCAACGATTCCGGCATTTTCCTGAAATGGGGCCTGCCCAAAGACCTGCTCCTGCCCTGGAATGAAGTGCCGCGCGAACAGAAAGCCGCCCTCGAACCAGGGCGGCGTGTGCTGGTGATGATTTTTGCGGATGACCGTGATCGTATTGCCGCATCGGCACGGCTGGGCGATTTCCTCAAGCCACAGTCAGATGCCTTCAAGGAAGGCGAGAAAGTGCGCGTGATTATTGGCGAGCGCACCGAACTGGGCTATCGCGTCATCATCAATCATCGCGTCTGGGGCCTGCTGCATACGGCGGATGTTTTTGCGGCCGTGAAAAAAGGCGATGTGCGCGATGCCTGGGTGAAGGCGCTGCGTGATGACCAGAAAATCAGCGTGTCGCTGGCAGCAGCCGGGCATGCCGCCAAGGTGGACAGTGTGTCGCAGGGCATACTGGACAAACTGGCCAAGGAACGCGGCTTCATGGCCGTGGGCGCCGTCTTGTCGCCCACG